>NZ_JBFRCY010000386.1:0-7516 GCF_052113305.1 Terriglobus sp. YAF25 | reverse complement strand
GGACTACACTCTGGAAATCGCAACGACGAAGGTCGACCTCTCTCCAAAACACTCGATCCGGACAACAGCCTATAACGGACAGGTTCCGGGACCGTTGCTGCGGCTTCGCGAGGGCAGGCCCGCCCGTATCAAGGTGACCAACCGCAGCGCGAACCCTGAGATCGTCCACTGGCATGGGCTGTTTCTTCCATCGGCAATGGATGGAGCTATGGAAGAAGGCTCGCCGATGATTGCGCCCGGAGCTTCCCTGGTTTACGAATTCTCTCCCCGTCCGGCCGGTTTTCGCTGGTTCCATACGCACACCTTTGCCGGGGGTGACTTTAGCAAGGGGCAATATACCGGCCAGCACGGGTTGCTGTATGTCGATCCGGCAAATGAGCCTGGACAGTTCGATGCCGAGTTTTTCCTCACGCTGCACGATTGGCAGGGGCAACTGCTCGGTAGCGACGATGGCTCCATGAATCCGTCCTACGATATCTCCACCATCAATGGCCGCGTGCTGGGCTATGGAGAGCCGTTGCAGGTGCGTCAGAACCAGCGCATCAAACTGCAGATTCTGAACTCCAGCCCGACCGAAATACATTGGATTTCACTTGCCGGGCATCGTTTTGAAGTAGTAGCTCTGGATGGAAATCCGGTTCCGAAGCCACAACTCGTGTCGATGTTGCGCCTTGCTCCCGCGGAGCGGGTAACCGCGTTTGTGACGATGGACAATCCCGGCGTGTGGATACTGGGCGAGGTTCGCAAACATGTGCAGGCGGCGGGCATGGGCATTGTCGTGGCTTATGCCGGCGCAAATGGAAAGCCGGTATGGCAGCAACCGCAAACCTTGAGCTGGGACTACACGATATTCGGTGCGCCAGAAGCTAAACAGAACGAAGCAGTCGAGGTGATTCCCCTGGTGTTTTCAGCTAAGTTCAAGGGGCATGGAGCGATGGAAGAGTGGTGTATCAACGGAAAGTCATACCCCGACACCGACTCGCCCGTGTTGAAAACCGGGCAGCGCTATCGGCTGCTCTTGAAAAACCCGAGTCTCGACGATCATCCCATCCATCTGCATCGTCATGTCTTTGAGCTTCTCAGTCTCTCGGGAACCGGAGCGACGCGAGGCATTCTGAAAGACACTGTCCTGGTACCCGCCCGTGGCGAGGCGGCTGTGGAGTTTGTCGCAGACAATCCCGGATCGACACTCCTGCACTGTCACCAGCAGAACCATATGGACCTCGGCTTCATGATGGTGTTCCGCTATGCGTGATCTGATCGGACGTCGCGGGCATGTAGTGTTATGGGGCGTAATTTTCGGCCTGGCCGGATGGCTGGCGCCCAGGGCCTATGCCCAAGGGAACTACGAGATTCAGGTCTACGGATCGGATACGGTCTTGCCGAAGACCACCATGGTGGAATTGCATTCCAATTTCACAGCGAAGGGACAGCGGTACCTGATCGACGGCGTCTACCCGACCAATCACCAACAACACGAAACCATCGAGATCACGCAGGGCATCAATAACTGGTCCGAAGTTGGTTTCTATATCTTCACCAGCGAGCAGGATGGACATGGCTTGCAGTGGGTCGGTGATCATATTCGCCCACGTGTGCGTGTGCCCGATAGTTGGCATTGGCCTGTCGGAGTCAGCATCTCCACCGAGGTGGGATATCAACGGGCCGTGTATTCGCCGGACACCTGGACATGGGAGATTCGGCCCATCATTGATAAGTCATTTGGCCGCTGGTATTTCTCTGTAAACCCGGCACTGGAACGTACGTGGCATGGTCCGGACGTCAACCAGGGACTTGGCTTTGCCCCGGGGGTGAAAGCGAGTTACGACTTCACCCGCGCGATCAGCGCTGGTGTTGAGTACTATGCCGACTATGGGCGGGTTGGGGCTTTCGACATTCTGCACAATCAGCAACAACAGATCTTCGCCGTAAGTGACCTGAATATCTCTCCGCAATGGGAGATTAACTTTGGGGTCGGTCTGGGGGCAACTTCGGCCACAGATCACCTGATCATCAAAGGAATTATTGGCCGGCGTTTCTCCTGGGGCAAGCATCCCGAGATCGAATAGAGCCTGTGGTGTAAGGCTTCTACATCTATGGGCGTTTTCCGCAATGAAAACGCCGTTGCGCGGCTCTTCTGAGATACCTATGGTATTTCGACAAGTCGCCTTACTGAAGAACTATTGATCGGGCCTTCAGCCCTCTATGTTTCTCCCGCCCGAAACCTGGGGCGTTGCCCCAGGCTGGTATAGAGCGCGCCTTCAGCGCTTATATTGGCCGGGGGCCCCACCCTCGGGGTCCCCAACGAACTTGTTCGTTGGGGTGAACGCTCGCAACGCGAGGGTGGGTTAGGAATACTCCTAAATTCCTATCAAAAACTCAAATCGAATATGTCTATACACCACAACAACAGGGAAATGCTCTAGGCGCTGCAACGGTATTAAAACAACTCCAACAGCAGAGGAACTAAAACTCCAGCTACCAGCGCTCCACTGACTGCCACTTTGTTTCTTGCATACCGATACGACATGTACAACCCTGTCAGTGTCGAGATAAATAGACCGAGCGAGACCAGGACGAAGAAGATCTTTATCGGTAATGGGGACCGTTTCGTCTCTGTCTTCTTTGCTGTCCCGTCGTGCTCTTCCTCCGCACGTTTGTTCTCGCTCTTCTCATCTGATTTCTTCTTTGGTGGCGGCACCGCAAATGTTGCGTTCTTATGCAGTTGCGAAAACTGCTGGACCCAGCGCGGCGGAGTATAGGATCCATCTTTCGAGGGCGACTGCAGAGAGAATGTCTGCCATGCGCCGGTCAGCGCAAAGAAGAGGATCGCGGGTGTCAAGAACACTCCCATGTACAGATGTATCGCTCGTGCTGTTTTTACGATGAGGTGAGATCTTGTCATTGAATCTTCCGGTTTCAGGTAGAAACAGATAGAAGAGGCAGGGAACACTTTTCTTCCGGTTCGATAGCTCGATTGAAGCTATGTCGTCTTAAGGCAACCTTAGGAACACTGAGTTGTTACGAAGAATTCACCAGGCGTCAGTGGGATCTTCACAGCACGGTACCGCAGCGGCTAAAGCCGCACCTGTGCCAGCTTCAGTACGGCATGGCTGAAGCCATGCCCTTAAGCAAGACGGAGCGCCGATGGCGCTTTGCAAATGGACACCGCAAGACTTATTATTTTCTATCCTTCAATTTTTGCCGTTTTGCGCGCGAATCGAGTTTTTCCGCAAACTGTTCAGCCGTCCCGTGCAGGAGTCGCACAGGCGGCGGCTTTAGCCGCTGAGGTACCGCTCGAATCGGCCCGTAACTCTTCACTTCTGCCTCCGCTGTTACCATCTGGTGTGATGAAAAGACTGAGTGCGAGGGCGCTTGTTACTTGCTCTGGCGTAGTAGAGTATCCCGTCATCACCATCGACGATGGGCGAATTGTGCGCATCGCGAACCGCGACGAAGAGACAATCGATCGTGTCGATTATGAGTTCCCCGATTGCACGCTGACGGACGGATTTCTTGACATCCACTTTCACGGCATCGCCGGCCACGATGTGATGAACGCTTCGATGGAGGGACTGGGAGAGATCGCACGTCACCTTGCCCGCGCCGGCATCAGCCGCTTTCTGCCTACGACGGTGACGGCTGCTCTTGATGAGACGCTCACCGCGCTGGAGAACATGGCCACCTTCATCGAGGCCGGCACGGTTGAAGGAGGAGCGCAGGCCGCCGGAATCCATATCGAAGGTCCGTTTCTTTCGCACGGCAAGCGAGGCATGCACCCTGCCGAATTTCTGCTGCCCCCTTCTCCGGAGCTGCTGAAGCGCCTGTGGGAGGCATCGCGGGGAAACATCCGGCTGATGACCATCGCACCGGAGCTTCCAGGTGCGTTGGAGACGATCCACTATGCCGTCAGCCTGGGCATCCGCTGCTCCGTGGGGCACTCCATGGCGACGCGGTCCGAGACTCTGGCAGGCATTGAGGCCGGGGCAGTGTCGGCGACGCATACTTTCAATGCCATGCGCCCGCTCGATCATCGCGAGCCGGGCATCCTGGGTGTCGTCCTGGACCGCGACGATCTCTACGCGGAGCTGATCTGCGACGGTATGCATGTTGCCCCGGAGATGGTGCGGCTATGGCTCAAAGCCAAAGGGCGGGAGCGCGCCATTCTGATCACCGACTGTCTGGCAGCGGCAGGCATGCCGGACGGAACCTATAAAGCCGGCGGTACGGTCGTGCGCATCAAGGGCTCGGCTTGTATCACCGACGAAGGCACGCTGGCGGGAAGCATCATTACTCTCGATCGAGCGGTGGAGAACTTGCTGCAGATGACCGGAGCTCCGTTGCCAGTCGCTGCGAGGTTGGCAGCGAGCAATCCTGCACGGATGCTGGGGCTTCCTGAAGAACTCGCACAGGGAGCGTGGGCCGACTTCAACCTCTATGGGCCGCAGAGAGAGCGGCGAGGCACGATGCTTCGCGGGGAATTGCTGTAGCGGCTTTCATTTCCTTTGCATCGGCGTTGTCGGCAGCCTCATCCCATCCTTTGATGAGTGCCACGCGCCATGCCGTTCGCAGACCTGCCGCGCCGTTGCGCCCCTACATCAGGGAGATGCTCTGGGTTCGGTCTGAGGAAGACCGCGTCCAGACCCTTCTGCCGGAGTCAAGCATGACGTTGGCATTGCGTGTTGCAGGAGCCGTCACCCGCGGGACAGACCGGCTACCCGGCATGGTGATCTCAGGGGTACAGGTCCATGCCCGGAGTCTTACCCATGCGCGTGGGGCAGAGACCGTCATTGTGCGTTTTACTGAGGCCGGCGCTGCTGCATTTCTTCGTGAGAGCGCAGGGCAGTTCTCCAACAAGACCATCGATCTTCTGGATGTGCTGCCGAAGGAAATCCGATCCCGTTTCAAAGACCTGCCGGAGAGTCATGCCACACCGGAGGGATATTTCGATACGGTAGAGCGGCATCTTGCAGACCACCTCCGCGCGGCGGGGGAGATATCGCGTCCCATTGCAGAAGCCGCGGCGATGATCCGCAGGCATGGTGGCAAGCTGCGAAGCGAAAATCTGGCTCGTGCCGTCGGCATGAGCGAGCGAGCTCTGGAGCGCGCGTTCCTGCGTGAGGTCGGAGTCCGCCCGAAGATGCTGAGCCGGCTGGCTCGCCTGGAGCACGTATGCGAGTTGTGGGATCGCGGGCATTCCCTGACGGATGTGGCACAGCATGCCGGATACACGGACCAGCCGCACATGGTGCGCGATTTCCGCGATCTGACCGGGGCGAGTCCTCGCCGCGTCTTCAGCAGCGGCCAGCCGCGAAACCTGCCGGTTTTTTACAAGTAAGCAGCCTGTCCCGCCGGATAGCTTGAGGACATACGGCTGTTAGAGCATTTTCCCTGTTGCTGGGTCTCCCGAAAGAGGGCATGCAGGGCGCTTTCATTGCGGAAAAGGCCCATAGATGCAGAAGCCCTGCACTACACCTACAGGAAAAATGCTCTAGCCGGGGAGGGATGTAATGAATCGTTACATGATGTTGTTTCGTGGAACCAGAGCGTTAACCGAATCGGAGTTGGAGCAGAGGGCTATTGCGATTCAGAACTGGGTCGCAATGGTTCGCCAGAAAGGGATCAACCTCGACCCTCGCATCCTGGACCAGGTGGTGGGGACGTACAGTGAGAAGGGTGGCGCAGTGGCTTCCGAGGCTGCCTCGAAGGATCCTGCCCTTGCGGCCGTTGTGTCGTTCGAGGCAGCAGACGATAAAGCTGCCGAGGCTATAGCAGAGGCTCACCCTAGTCTGCACTACGGCGTGATTGTCGAACTGCGGCGCTGGCAGTCTCCGGCGCCTCGCAGTTGACATTTTGAAGGTGCAGCCGACACTGGCCTTATTCATGAGACGAAACGCAGGCCTCGGGAAATTAACTTCTGGGGCCTGCGTACTGTTCTTCCGTTGCATCTCTTTTGCTGACCACGGAGAATAGGAAGACTTCTTCTCCATTTCAACTCAGGATCTGCTTTCCAAGGATGCACTTTCTCCCGCAACCACCTTTCCCCTGCCTAGTTGGGGCTCCCCGTTCGGGAACGACACTCTTGCGGATGATGCTGGATGCGCATCCGGAGATGGCGATTCCACCGGAGACAGGCTTCCTTCCGCGTGCTGCGCACATCCATCTTCCTGGCCTGCGCAGGCAGCGCCTGTTTCGTATCGTGACCGGAACGCCCCGGCGCTCGCCGACGTGGCACGATTTTGGGATTGCTAAGGAGGATCTCCAACGTTCTCTTGCGGCCGTGGAACCTTTTACGGTCAGCGAAGGAGTACGCACATTTTATCGTCTATACGCGGCAAATCATGGCAAAGTCCGTTTCGGTGACAAGACGCCTTTGTATGCCCTTGAGATGCCGGCGATTCAGAGGCTTCTTCCCGAAGCGCGCTTTATTCATCTGATCCGCGACGGCCGTGATGTCGCTTTATCGCTGCGAAAGACCTGGTTTGCCCCATCGCAGGAGATAAATCATCTCGCCCAGTATTGGAAGCGCATTGTTACCAGGGCTCGTGAGGATGGAAACAAGGTGAACCATTACCTTGAAGTGCGCTTCGAAGATCTGGTTGCCGATTCGGAGAAGGTTCTCTCCCGGGTCTGTTCCTTTCTCGACCTGCCGTACGATCCGGCGATGCTGCTCTATTGGAAGGGCGCGCCTGAACGTTTGAAAGAGCATAAGGCAAGGCAGCGGAGAGACGGCACGGTTCTGGTGTCTCAGGACCAGCGGTTCCAGCAACAGCGGCTTACAACCAAACCGCCCCAGGCGGAACGAGTGGGCATCTGGGTTCAGGAGATGACGCCGGAAGAAAAGCAGGCGTTCGCGGATGAGGCAGGTGATCTGTTGCGAGTACTGGGATATGACTTCAGGTGACCTTTGTGCTTTGATCCCATGAGAATGGGCTTTTCAATTCGCGGCAAATGATTTATCAGTGGTTGTCCTCAATTTTCCAGTCGTCTCGATCACTGAGATTTCCACAGGTAGGCTCAATGAAATTTCTCACTTATGCAGCCGCCGCCGTTCTGTGCGGTGGCCTTGTTCTGTCTGCGCATGCACAAACTGACACCTACGTATCCGGTGTTGGTGATGATGTAAATCCCTGCAGTCGCACCGCCCCGTGTAAGACATTGGCAGGAGCTATTTCCAAGACTTCGGCCGGCGGTACCATTACCGCCATCGATCCTGGTGGTTACGGCACGGTTACCATTACGAAGGCGATCACCATCAATGGCGGCGGCTTCCTTGCAAGTTCGCTCCATAGCGGTGTGACCGGTATCGCCGTCAATGCAGGCGCTGCGGACACGGTTGTTTTGAAAGATATATCCCTTAACGGCGCAGGGACGACGACTGGGCCCATCGGCATTCGTTACCTTGCCGGCGGCCGCCTGGTTGTTGAAGGCGGAATCATTCAGGGATCGACAACCGGAATCAACGTGACCCCCAACGCCAACGCGATATTGAATCTTGTTGTGCGGGATACGATCT
>NZ_JBFRCY010000385.1:0-4340 GCF_052113305.1 Terriglobus sp. YAF25 | reverse complement strand
GCCTCAAATCTGTTTGTAGCGACGGCAAGCCTGTTGCTGCTGCTGATCATCAAGCATGGAACGGCTGATGGCGGACGATCGGTACTTACCGCGGTGATGGTGGCGTTCCGCATTCCCCAGGCATCGACCGAAGGACTGCCGACGCTGTTTCCCATCGCGCTGCTGCTCTACTTCGGCGTACTGATCAATCTGTCGCTGTTTGTCTTCAACCTGATTCCGCTGCCTCCGCTCGACGGCAGCAAAGTGCTGCGGCACTTTCTCCCCTACTCTGTGTTGGAGACCTACGACCGCATCGGTATGTTCTCCATCCTGATCCTGATGTTCCTCGGCGGGCGCCTTATCTCCATCGGCCTCAGCCCGCTGCTGGGCACCTTCAACAGCCTGCTGCTGGGCATGTAAAGCATTTTCCCTGTTGCCGGATATTCTGGAAGGGGCGCGAAGCGGCGTTTTCATTGCGGAAAACGCCCATAGATGCGGACGCCCTACGCCACACCTACAGGAAAAATGCTCTGGCGCTGATTTACCATCATCTTTTCAATCATGGCCGAAACCTCTGTCAGCAATTCGCGCCGCCGCGTCCTCTCCGGCATGCGGCCTACGGGCAAGCTCCACCTGGGCAACTACATGGGGGCGCTCTATAACTGGGTCCGCCTGCAGGATCAGTACGACTGCTTCTTCTTCATCGCCGACTGGCATGCTCTGACGACCGACTATGCCAATCCAGGCAACGTGAAGGAGAAGTGCTTCGAAGTAGCGTTGGACTTCCTCGCCGGCGGTCTCGATCCGGAGAAATGCGTCATCTTCCGGCAGTCGCATGTACCGGAGCACGCTTCGCTGCACCTGCTCTTCAGCATGTTTACCCCGCTGGGCTGGCTGGAGCGCGTGCCCACCTACAAAGACCAGCAGGAGCAGCTTCGCGAGAAGGACCTGGCAACCTACGGCTTCCTGGGCTATCCGCTGCTGCAGGCCGCAGATATCCTGCTCTACAAGCCGGACTTCGTCCCGGTCGGTCAGGACCAGGTAGCGCACGTGGAACTCACGCGCGAGGTTGCGCGGCGTTTCAACCAGTTGTACGACTCCCGTTGGAGCGAGGCGATCGCACAGGCAGAGTCCGACAAGGAACGGATCAAAGCCGAGGTCTCGGCCAACAGCCTGATCGAGCTGACCTTCCCGGAGCCGCAGGCGCTGCTCACACCCTCGCCAAAGCTCCCGGGCCTGGACGGCCGCAAGATGTCCAAGAGCTACGGCAACACGCTCATGCTGAACGAGCCGGAAGCGGACATCCGCGCCAAGCTGAAGACCATGGTTACCGACCCTGCGCGGGTGCGGCGCACCGATCCGGGCAATCCGGACGTCTGCCCGGTCTTCGACCTGCATAAGGTCTTCTCGCCGGTAGAGAAGCAGGCTGAGGTGCGCGAAGGCTGCACCACAGCCGGCATCGGCTGCATCCAGTGCAAGGGCTGGCTGGCGGACAACGTGGTCGCCGAGCTGGCCCCCATCCGGGAACGCCGGGCAAAGTATGAAGCAAATCCCCACCTGGTAACGGAGATCCTGGAAGCAGGCGCCGCCCGGGCCCACGCCAAGGCCGCCGCCTCCATGAAAGACGCCCTGGCAGCCCTCGGAATGGAGTAGCAGGAGCGGCCAGATTTCAACGATTCATGAAGCCCCTTTCGCTCTTGCGGAGGGGCTTTCCTTCTTCTTCCTGGATCTGATCGAAAGCTAGAGCATTTCTCCTGTAGGTGTAGTGTAGGGATTCGTTATCTATGGGCGTTTTCCATAATGAAAACGCCGCTGCACTCCACTTCCGGGCTACCCAGCAACAGGAGAAATGCTCTAGAGAATCATCGAATTCGATATCGCTGGTCCATTCGGGCCCGTTCGCGCGCAGCGCGAATGTATTTGCTTAAGGGGGCTGTAGCTGTTCAGCCTCCAGACATCCTTTTACAGTCGATTTGCTCGAAATTCCTATAACTAGTGGTCGTAGTGGCTGGGGAAAGTGGGAAAAGGCCTTTCTTTTCCTAGGTTGCGCAGCAACCGCCTTTTCCTGCCTCTGTTGACCTCAAAGGACGACACGGAAGATGCCGACGCTCCAGCGATTGCCATCGGGACACTATTTCGTTTTTTGCCAGGTAACGGGATCCCGTTCTTATCGGTCGTGATATTCCGACTTCATCGCAACAGTCAGAAACATTGCTCGCAGCGGGAAACGGCCAGCGAGCACTGACAGATTCAGTTAAGACTTCCGGCACCCTTGGAGGAACTGTGACATCTGTTGCACACATTTCACCATTGCTGTCACAACGGCAGCTGGTCGTCGCATAGGGTTGCTGTTGCATGTCATGAGAAAGAAAGGTATTCGGCCACTCTGCTTGAGGGGGAGGACATGAACCTTTGATTCGCAAACGGAAAGATTGGAGACCTACGTGCGAAGGCTATAGGTAGCAGTTCGCCTATGAGGCATTGGAGCGATATGGAAAAGACGTATTGCGTCTATAACCTAACGCGAGAAAGTTTCCTGAGCCTGAATGTGAAGGCGGCTGGCAGCATCTTGATGCGCCTGAAAAGATCGATCAGAAGACTGAGGCTCCGCTCCGATGAGGGAACATGGGTCGTGCCTTCTCAAGGCGTTCATGCCCTGAGACCTTTTTTCCCACTCGACCTGATCTATCTGGATGACCAAAACCGGGTCATTAACCTGATTGAATCCATTGTTCCTCTCGCCTTTGGACCGATAAGGACTCGGGCCGGAAGTGTTCTTGAACTGCCGAGTCATACGATCTATTCCACGAATACGCAGATCGGAGATCAGATGATGATCTGCGTTGCCGAGGAGATGAGCGGACATCTGGCTCCGGCGAAAGAAAAAGCGCATCACGGCGCTCGCTGGGAGTGGGGCAAGAGACGCCCGGAGTACGGGCGAAGTATGAGAGCGATTTTGGAAGGGCTAACGTCGTCGAGATCGCGAAAAAAGCGGAGGAAGGATCTGGGGGACAATCCTCCGCTGGTAGCTCACTACTGGGACGGAGGCGCCCCGCTGGCGCACAAGGTGCAGAAGATCAGTTCTGACAGGCTCTATCTGGTGACCGATCAACGCTGGTATCCCGGCACGCTCGTCATGCTATCTCTACAACGCGAGGACGTCCCGGCAACAGATCCGAACCGCGCGATTACGGTCAAAGGACAGGTGGTGGGGGCAGACGAGAATGGAGTCTTCTTCCTGCTTGTACTACCCGAGAAGAAAGGGCGCGACTTCAGCAGAGAGGTTCTTCCCGGCGGCGCGGACAAGAAAACCTTCCGCGCCTTCCTGAAGCGTCTCCAGGAGAACCGCGGGCAGGCATTGATCGCGTATGCCCTGATCCTGCCTTTGGTTTTTCTGCTCATCGTCAAACTGATTAATTTGGGCGGCTTCTTCTTTGCATGGATTAGGGCAACGAACGCCCGCGAGGGCTGGGGGCCGATTGGCACACGATATGCCACTGTTACGGCGGAGAGCGGACAGGATCTGACATCGATGGTCCCAGGGGGGACCGGGGCCACTGAGCACAATTCTGAATAAAACAATGGGGAGCCCAGTCAGAGATTATTACCTCCTGAGGAGTTAGGCTATGCGCTTTTTTGAAGAGGAAGATGGCCAGGCGGTAATCATCGTCGCGCTTGCAATGAGCATCTTTTTGATCGGCGCTGTTGGGCTGGGAATAGATGGATCCCACCTGTATTCGCAACGCCAGATGGCGCAGACGGCAGCAGATGCAGCTGCTACTGCGGGTATGATGAGTGTCTTCAACAGCACCAATACATCAGGTACGGCCGCATTTTCGACATCAGGATCATTTACTTGCGGCACCAGCGACGCTAAAACACCTTGCGTCTATGCGCGCAATAATGGCTTCGGTGGAACCGCCAGCGATACCGTGACGATCGACTACCCGGGCAGCAGCGGGGCGCCGGGAGTGAGCCTGGCGACAGGCTATCCGGTAAACGTTGTTCGCGCCACTGTGAGCCGAAGCGTGAACACATTCCTGATAGGCCTGATCGGTCAGTCAGCAACAACGGTGAGCGCTACGGCCACAGCCGCCATCGTCAGCGTCGTTGCTCCGGTTCCCATCCTCGTGACGCATCCAACAAAGACAAGCTCTCTGTCCCTGCAAGGCACGCCTTCGATCAAGATCTGCGGTGGCCCCAGCCGTAGCATTCAGGTCAACTCCACCTCTACGACGGCAGCCTCCACCGGAGGCAATTCCTCCATCGATCTGTCCCACGCCGGCCCGGCCGACACGAGCAGCCTCCACCGGAGGCAATTCCTCCATCGATCTGTCCCACGCCGGCCCGGCCGACACGAG
>NZ_JBFRCY010000384.1:0-4350 GCF_052113305.1 Terriglobus sp. YAF25 | reverse complement strand
AGCCAGTAGGCCGGTCGCTAACTTCGACTCCAATCTGAGTCGGATAAGTAGTCTGGCTCCAGACTGCTGAGCCGTTGACCAATGCCATGAAAACCATAATCACGAAAAGAAACATTCTTCCTTTCTTCTCGTGACCAGACTTATCCATCTCATTCACAAACGCACACATACGCGTCATCACAAGCTTCCTCCTGGATTCGCGGCGGTTTCGTTGCTTACAACCAGCGGACCTGGTTTGATGAGGCCCCCTTGATGGGGACCGTGAAATTTGTATGTTTGGAAGAGGGCCCGCACGATGCTGCCCAATCGGTTACATCGCGCGTCCCTCTCCTGTAGCCGGTCAGAATTCGAATCGTCCACCGAGTTGCAAATAACGTTTCTGATTGGCGCTGGTTTCAGTGCCGAAGTTTCCGTCGGTTACGTCGTTTGCTATCGCTTGCCAGTTTGTGCGATTGAGAAGGTTGACCGCTTCGGCACGCAAGAAGAGCTTTCCACCTTCGACGACTTTAGGAATTGGAAAGTTGAATCCCTTGGACAGGGTTGCGTTGACACTGAAGTAGCCCAGGTTACGGAAGCTGTTGACTCCCTGTCGCTGGGTAACAGGTTGCGAACCATAGCCTGCGGGATCTTTGAACTGGGTGGTCGTGAAGGCGCCCGCCAGAACCTGCGAACGAGTGAACCCTCTTCGCTGAACTCCACTATAGGTTGGAAATCCGGCGCAACCGGTGGTCCCGTTGAAGTGGGCACACCCGTCGTACTGATAGTCTTCGCCCTCATGGGCCACGCTAAATGGCGTACCAGTCTGAGCAATGACGGTTGTGCCGACGCGCCAGCCACCGACGGATTCATTCAGCAGCCTGCTCGTGCCAATCTTCGGCATCTCATAAACCCCTCCGAAGGAGAACGAGTTCGTTACATCAAACGCCGAAACCCCGCGGAAGGACCTGGGATCGTAGATGCCCTTCCAGATATTGAACATCGCGCCGGTTCCTGTGCTGTTCGAATCCCTGGTCGTAGGCGCGTCCTGCAACGCTTTTTCCCAGTTGTAATTCGCTTGAAAACTGAGATTTCTGTAGTTCTGCTTTGCGGTCACGATCAGAGCATTCCAGGTGCTGGATAACCCGTTGCGCCCGTAGTTCAACTGTCCCCATTCAAATGTGGGCCGGACCGCGGGAGACCTGGGCTGTAGGTTATAGTCCGCATTGCTGCCCTGGCCTGCGGCTGAAGACCCATAAACCAGATCGTAGCCATGACTTCCGGAATAGGTAACGCCGAGAATGGTGTTGTGCAAAAGTTGTTGTTCTACTCCAAATGAGTAGTTCAGATATTTCTCCGGCTTAAGTGTCGGGACAAAACCGTTGAGATTCGCCGAAAACAGGCAATTTGCGGTGTCCGTCATCGCGGCACAGGAGTAAATGTTCCCTGATGGATTTGTTCCGTAGGTTGGATAGGAATAGGAATATCCGTACGGCGCCACGGCGGTCGCAAAGTCGCCGTATGGAACGATACCGGTTTGATACAAACTGATGCGGTTGGGCGGTTGCGTCGGCAGGTTATTAGCGATCTGATATGGAGTCAGAACATTTTCATACAAGCCAATTCCACCTCTCACAAGAGTTGTTCTCTCTTTGAAAGGCGTGTACGCGAAGCCCGCCCGCGGCATGAAGTTCCAGTTCTGGGACTCTGTAAAGGCTGAGTCCGCTGTATGTGTCGTGGTAGCCCATGCCTGCTGCTGGAAGGTTGAGCCAGAGCCCGGGAACATCGGGACAAATGCCCCTGACGAAGCACCGTATCTCCGCGGGTTGCCGAAGTTATCGTAGCGAATTCCGGCGGTCAGCGTAAGATTTGACCGGATCTTCCAGGAGTCATCTATCCAAAGCCCATTGGAGATGGATGTGGCGCCATAGTACTGCGGCGTGTACTTGCCGTTTCCTCCGATCGTGTAGAGGTTGTATCCGGCCCGAGCTGTATTGCTCACCCATGAAAACGTATCAGTTGCGTAAAAGGGAACGAATGCCCTGCTGTAGATGCCGCTTGAATCCTGGAAGTAATCTCCACGATAGAACTGGTAGCCACCGCGAACGGTGTGATTTCTAAAGCTGTAGCTAACGGTGTCGCGCAGAGCATAAGTGTGTTCTTTATTGGTCTGCGAGGCGAATGGAGTAATGCCGAATGGGAATGTAAATTGGAACCCCGCGGCAGAGTCCAGCAGAATCGGTAGATAAGGAATTGATGCCGCCCGAGGATCACCTAAAAAATTACCCGAAACAGCTCGCAGATTACCGAAGTGAACTTCGTTAAGGAGCTGCGGAGAAAACAGATGAATATGGTTGGCTGCAAAGTATTTGTTCTGGCTGGGAGAATTGGCGTCTAACTTAGGCCTCTCGGCCAGATTGCCGAGCGTCTGATCGATGCGCTCATACATCACGTACACACGATCTTTACCGCCGCGCATAGCCTGATCCAGGCGCACGTCCCACTGAATTCCATTGAACGGCTGAGACTGGTCAAAGATGGATCCAACGGTGTAAACGGATTGATCGCACGGAATGTTGTACGTGAGAGTTGAATTTGGGACTGTCTGCTGGGTTCCGCATGCCATTCCATACTGCCCAGCAGTTTTGGTGGTACCCCCTATATCCCGTGTGGGAGGAGCGAAGAGCAGTCCCTCAGCGGCTCCAGAATTTGGAAAGGCAGAATGTGCCCACGATGCAAAAGAAGGTGTGAAGTGCGGGTTCGTGGTAGTAGCGGAGCCGATCGCTGCATTCTGCTTTTCAATGGAACCAAAGAAGAACGTCTTATCCTTAATAATGGGTCCACCCAGCGACGCGAGTACCAGGTTTTGATGAAACTCCGGGAAGACTTCTTTGATTGGGGCTCCAGCAGTGTGGGTGGGCTGGCCGGCCGCACCTAGATTCTTGCCGGCGTAGCTATAGTCGACTGCCCCATGGAACTGATTGCCTCCCGACTTGGTGCTAAAAGACGTCTGCAACGAAGAGCCGGTACCGTTTTCAACCGAATAGGTCTGAGACTGAAGAGACACCTGGCTGATCATGTCAGCATTCGGGAGAATCATCGCAGCTCCCTGGGTGATGTCGTCGCTGACGGGAAGATCGTCGATCAAAAAGATGTTGCTCTTTAAGCCTTCGCCGTTCGCGACGTAGCCGGGTTGAAAATTGGCGGCAAAAATCGTCGATCCATAACCCGTTGCGGGCGTTTCATTCTGAAAGCCAACCACTCCTGGCGTCAGGGAAAGCAGCATCTGCACGTCGCGGTTCGGTAACGGCAACTGGCTGATCTCCCGCTCAGTGAGTGTCTGTACGATCCGCGTCTCTTCCGGATTGAGCGTCTCGGCAACATCTCTTACGGCGATGAAACAGTCGTGCTGCCTGGAACAAGAGTGATGTCCACACCACGTGTCTCGCCTGGCGACACCGTCACCGAAACCGATCCGGGCGTAAATCCTGCCTCGGTGGCAGCCACCTCGTAATTGCCCGGCGCAACCGAGGTAAAACGGTAGTATCCAGTCGCATTCGTTGCCACCCGGAGATCGATCCCCGTTTGGACGTTGTGGAGCGTAATCGCGGCTTTTGGAATGACCGCGCCGCTTGAGTCGGTTACCGTGCCCTGAACGTTGCTGCTGAACTGCGCATAGCAGGGGAGGCAGAGGCATAGCAGGGTAACCATGGCGCCCCACCAAGCAAACGAAATCAAAGACTTCGTACTATGGGCTCTCCTCCAGAGTCGTCGGCCCATCGAATGGAGCGGCATTGCATTTTCAAGAAGAACTGGCATTCAGCCTCGCTTGCATCCTGAGTGTGAATTTGACGGTGCAGCGCTGCATGAACTCGATACGAGACCGGATCACTCATTTCAACTTGCTCAGCACTGCAACGACACACCCGGATTTATTGAGTCAGCTCATTGAGAGTCAAGGAGGCAGCCGCTATGCAACAGCTAYATGCCGCTAACCACTTTATTTGCAATATGTTTCATGGACGTCCCCCGTGCATGTAACGCACGTTTCATCTTGTGCCGCGCGGAACCTTCTTGGTATGATTCACGCCTGAAAGCGGAGGAGACGTTATTTCAGTCCGAGAACAAACGGGCTATGAGGCCGATGAACTTCAGTCGGTACTCTCGTCCGACACATTTTCTGAGGCGGTCTCTCTAGGCAGGCTTCTTCGATATCTGGGTGAGCACTATTTTTCGGAAAACAAAAGCTCCCTGAACGAATACAAGATCGGCGTTGAAGCTCTCGGCAGGTCGACGGACTTTGATCCGTCCAAAAATTCTTGTGTCCGCGTGGAGATGCACCGCCTTCGCAACAGGCTGCGGAAGTACTACGAG
>NZ_JBFRCY010000383.1:0-4391 GCF_052113305.1 Terriglobus sp. YAF25 | reverse complement strand
GGCTCTAGCCCTGGGGTCTTTTTCTCCATCAGGAAAAAGCCCATTTACTTTATGTCTTTATCAGCGGGCTGAAGCCCGCTGCTCCCACCCGATTCAGTCATGCGCTGTTCCTTGCCCCATTCGTCGCGGGATGGATGTTAGAAGTGATGCGCAATTCCCATGACAAGGGCGTAGTCCGCGAAGGCGGCGTCACCGTGGGAATGAGTTGCAAGGTCAGGAACCGAGGCCCGGCGATTCCTCTGGATAGCCCAGGGAGCGTTCACCATCAGAGTGCTTCGGCGGTACTGGTAGGTGATGCCGGGATCGATCGAGATAATGTAGCCCGGACGACGGAAGCCATTACTCTTACCGAAGGCATCACGCACAGGAATGCCTTCCATGCGTCCTCCAAACGTAGCCGAGAGACCGCGGACCTTCGGAACATGGCGGCCAAGTCCGGCTCGGAAGAGATACTGGTCGGTCACGGACATGTACTTCTCCAACGGCTTGGACCGGAAGCTCAGCACATTGTTCGTGTCCCGAGGGTTGAAGAGCCATGAGCCCTGGAAGTAGGCCGTGGTCTTGAAATACGTCTGCTTATACGCCTGCGACGACAACGTAAAACCCCAGCTACCGTCACCCGGCTGCATCGACTGGTCGGCTACTGCCTTTCCATAAGTACCGTTTGATAGCAGAGCTGTGCCTGTAGCATCGCTTACGCCGGTCGGAAGCTTGAGGCCGAAGCCGATGGCGACGTTGCCTCCCCACTCGGTGGGTCCACGGAAGAGCCACGATTGCGCACCGACGATGATGTCACCCACGCCCGCAATCTCATACACACCCTTGGGCGTATAGAGCTGATTGCGCGTTCCCTGCAGCACCGGAACAGAAACATTGAAGCTCCAGCGGGGATTCAGGTCGTAGTTGACGGCGATGTTGTAGATGTTCTGGTGGTTCTTGATCTGGGTGCCGAGAACCGCGCGCTGTGTCTGCTCGACGGTACCGACATAATGCCGGAACGAGCTGAAGCTGCGCCAGTCCAGCTCCACCGAGACCTTGTGCATGAAGTCGTGAGGACCGCCGTGCGTTTTACCACTATTCGTCTCTTCCTGGGGACCCATCGCGCAGATTGACTGGTTGGTATGCGCGGCGATACAACCTTGACCAAGTGCAAAGGTGGAAGATGCAATGAGGGCGACCAGGGTAAACGTTTTCATGGAAGTACTAAGACAGAAGAATACGCCTTATTTCGCGGTGTTGGCCATCTTTTTAGGGGTCTTCTTTGCACTCGCACCAAGGGAAGGATTCGCACAGGGACAGGCTCTGCGAGAGCCTTCCGCCTTACTTACCGACCTTCAGGGCCATCGCCATCTGATCGAGGAACTTCACGGTACGCCGGCCGTCATAAACTTCTGGGCGACCTGGTGCATGCCCTGCAAAAGCGAGATGCCGCGGCTGGTAAAACTCCAGGAACGCTATCCAAAAGTTCGCTTCGTCGCCATCTCCATTGACAGCGCGGATGCTCGAGCAATGATTCCTTCTCTGATCGCGAAACGCAAGTTTTCCATCCCGGTATGGCAAGGGGCATCCGCGGATACGTTGAAAGAACTTGCACTCGGCGAACTGGTTCCGGCAACGGTAATCCTCGATGCAGACGGCATGCTGGTGGGCCGCATCGAGGGTGAGGCGAGCGAAAAAGACATCGCGTCTCGTCTGGATTGGCTGCTCAATGGCCGCCAGGGCAAACAGCCCAAACCGGTGCAGAAAAATGATTGGTGAGACGCTTCAGATAACCCTCCCGAAGTGACCGGTTCGCGCGCCCTGCAAGAGGTCCGATCTCCGGACGTCCGCGAGTAGCTTTATACCCTTCCCAACTCTGAGTGCCTTTCACTACAATCCACAGGTAAACGCTTTACTTGACTTAGAGTCCCCGCGATCAGGATTTACTCCAACAACATCTCAGCGAAGTCCAGACGTACCCCGTCGAAACGATGCGGGGAGCACCCCAACTACTGTATTTGGCGAATCAAGAAGGAGCACCTGCATGAAGCATGTCACCTGGGCCATTCTCTTCCTCACACCGGTTGCAATTGCATTGCAGGGCTCCGGCGGAGGAACAAAAGACGGACAGCAGGTCTTTCGGCTAAACGGTGGTGACGYGAGCTATGTGGTCGGAATTAATGATCAGGGCCAACTGCAGACGGTCTACTGGGGAAAGCGGCTCCCGGACTCACAGGAGTTCCAGGCGCCGAAACCTGGGCCGGAAGCGGCTTCGTTCGATATGTCCGTGAATACAACTCCGCAGGAGTTCACCGGCTGGGGTGGAGGGCTCTACCTCGAACCCGATCTCAAGATCACCTTTCCTGACGGGAACCGCGATCTTGTTCTGAAATACGCCTCGCACACGGCGACGGCCGACGAATTGAACGTCGTGATGAAGGACATCTCACGTGAGGTCTACGTGAAGGTGCAATATCACATGGATTCCGCAACCGGCGTCGTCCGCCGGTCTGCCGAGATCTCGAATCGCACCGGCGTACCGCTCACCATCGAACAGGTCGCAAGCGGAACCTACAACCTGCCCCGCAGCACGGACTATCAACTGCACTACGTCACCGGCAGATGGGCTGCGGAATGGAACCTGCAACAGCAGCCAATCCATGGCGGTAAGACGGTTCTGGAGAGCCGCCGGGGAACAACCGGTGCGCAGAACAATCCGTGGGTCATGATCGATCGCACCGGAGATCACGACCAGGATCACGGAGATGTATGGTTCGCGGCGCTAGGCTGGAGCGGATCATGGCAGATTGCCGTGGAGCAGGATTCAACCAAAGGAACGCGCGTAACCGGTGGGCCGAATGCCTTCGACTCCTCTTACTACCTGAAAAATGGAGAGACATTCCAGACGCCATACTTTTACGGCGGCTTCTCCAGCAACGGCACCGGCGGAGCGTCGCGCCTGCTGCATCGTTTCGAAGTCGATGCACTGCTGCCACATGCGCCGCATCCGAAGCTACGCCCTGTTCTGTACAACTCCTGGGAGGCGACCACCTTCAATGTTGACGAGGCCGGGCAGATGGCGCTGGCCGAAAAGGCTGCCGGCATTGGAATAGAGCGCTTCGTCATGGACGATGGCTGGTTCGGTGAGCGCGTCACCGATCACGCTGGACTGGGAGACTGGTACGTCAATTCGAAGAAGTTCCCTAACGGCCTGAAACCTCTGATCGACAAGGTGCACTCGCTGAAGATGGACTTCGGTCTGTGGGTCGAACCTGAGATGGTGAATCCGGACAGCGATCTCTATCGAAAGCACCCAGACTGGGTTTTGAACTTTACCAGCCGTCCCCGTACCGAGGGCCGCAATCAGCTTGTGCTGAACCTGGCCCGGCCCGACGTACATGATTACGTCCTGGGCTTTCTGGACAAGCTGCTCAACGAGAACGACATTGCGTTCCTGAAGTGGGACTATAACCGCAACTGGTCGGAGCCCGGCTGGCCGGCTGTTCCTGTCGAACAACAAAAAAATGTATACGTAGACTTTATTCGTAACTATTACGACATTTTGCAGAAGCTGCGCCAGAAACATCCTGAGGTTGAGATTGAAAGCTGCTCCGGCGGCGGCGGCCGTGTCGATCTTGGCGTGATGCATCTAACGGACGAGGTCTGGACCTCTGACAACACCGACGCCTATGACCGGCTCTTCCTGCAGGAGGGCTTCAGCTATGCCTACACACCGGCAGTCATGATGGCCTGGGTCACTGATTCGCCCACGTGGGTGAATCAGCGTTCTCTTTCGCTGGAGTATCGCTTCCTCTCCTCCATGCAGGGCTCTCTTGGGATCGGAGCCAACCTTAACAAGTGGACACCGGAGGACTTTACGACCGCGCAGAAGATGGTTGCGTCCTATAAGACTATTCGCCAGACCGTGCAGCAGGGGGATCTGTATCGCTTGATCTCTCCTCGTGAGGGGGAACAGGCAGTGACCGAGAGCGTCTCCCGTGATGGGAAGCAGGCGGCGGTCTTCGCGTACCTGCACTCAAGTACTCAGATATATCCCTTCCCTCGGCTTTATCTGCGAGGTCTCGATGAGAATGCTGTGTATGAACTTCATAGCGTCGCGGGGAAGGTGAATGAAGGCACTCCGGCCAAAGCGACAGGAGCGTACTGGATGCATCACGGAGTCGATCTTGCGCTCAAGGGTGACTTTCAGGCGGCGATGTTCACGCTTGAGCGGCAGTGAGTGCGGCGCTGAAGGTATCGCGACAGCTTCAGTGTGCTCGGAATCGGGTGCCCCATCCATCGCATCGCGATGGGTGGGATGTTCGAGCTACGCTCGAATAGTTCACTCTACCGAACCATGTTCGCAAATATCCCACTCATGCTACGCATGAATGGGGCACCCAGCTTCGTGG
>NZ_JBFRCY010000382.1:0-7976 GCF_052113305.1 Terriglobus sp. YAF25 | reverse complement strand
TGCAGAAAGAGCTGCCGTGTCCGATGCTGAGAAAGAGCACAACCTCTTTGATTGCACAAATGGATGGAAGACCTGCGATCGCTCCAAGCTGGCGCCAAAGGACGCCCTCATCCTGGAACGTAGTGAACGTCAACGCAACTATTCCGCTTGTGAGGATAGAGATGCGGGATGTAATTACGCGCTGTTGAGCGCATCTGAACTTTCCGTTCTGAAGCGAGTAGAACAGCGACGCAACATTAGTGCATGCAAAACCGGCTATGGCTACTGCGACCGATCAAAACTAACTGCCGAAGAACTGCGAACGTCGCAATAAGTGATTATTTGTTCAGAACACTCGATGTTGTCTGCTTTTGGATGAATGATGAGGCAGAGCGCGAGAAAGGACAAAGTTATTGCGGCAGCCGGTGATTCACGGCATGTGCCGGCCCACTACGTCGATATTGGAACGAAGTTTCGATCTATAGTGGCATGGTTTCTTCGACCAAGATAACGAAAAGAGCGGATTTATATATTTCGTCTGCGGCGGCACGCTGCTATCTGGAAGCGTATGCTCGAGACAAGTAGCCAAGATCTTGTTTCTCGCCTTCAGCGGTTCATTGCTTTGCTCCAGACGAGCGTCTTTCAAGTAAGCAACCGAACGGCTGGAGACTCCCCATGATTGGCAAATCTTCTGATGTAAAGAATCATCTGCGGCGCAAACCCCATAAGAACATCTTTCCTTTCAAGCCACTGTCTGAACCTGACGCAACAGGAGATTCCACCGGGATATCACCGTTGGAGAATGAACCTGGAACGCAGGACGTTCTTAATCCCGAGGGGGCGCTCGCTGTGGTCGCGACCAGAAAACGGCCGGCGTGAACCTTCCTGCGATGTTCCTCCGTATCGGCGCAGTTTTGCCGGACAACGTCGAATTTGTGCAGACATCTTTCTGCGAAGGATGGATGGCTGTCGAAGCCACGGCGGCGAACACTATGGATACAGCAATTCGTCAGGCCGGCTGGCACTTTGTCTGCCTGGTGGAGTCCGCCGCCGGTATGGCCGCAGGCCTGTCAGAAGCAGCAGCATGTAACCATGCTGCTGCTCTGGCTCTGAATCGGATTCACGCTCGCTTCAACACGGCTGAATTGGGTCCGGTAAGGGTTACCAAATATCCGGGATTCTATGTAGCCAAGGTGACGCTGCATACGCGACAAATTCAGCAGCAGACCTCTCTGGGGCTGGTCGACGAGATGCTCCTTCGAGAGGTTTTGGTCTAAAGGATCAAGCATGTCGGCCCAGAGAAGGGCCGGCCAGTTCCCATCCTGAAAGTTGCGACACCCGATTCGTGAAAGTTGGCTCGTATGAGCTCTCCGCATGATCCAATTCCCCTGGAAGGCGTAGCGCTGCCCCTGCCCACGCGAATCGCATTGATCGGCAATCATCTGCCGCGCCAATGTGGTATCGCGACCTTTACGGCAGACCTCAGCGATGCGATCGCGAGTGAGTATCCCGGCCTGGGACTCTTCGTCATTCCAGTCAACGATCCAGAGTCCGCTTATGAGTATCCTGCTCGCGTGCGGCTGGAGATTACGCAGGAAGACGAGTCTTCCTATGAGCGCGCCGGCGACTTCCTGAACTTCAATGGGAACGACCTGGTGTGCCTGCAGCACGAGTACGGTATCTACGGCGGAGCGGCAGGACGCCATATCCTCGCGTTACTGCGAAGGCTGAAAATGCCCCTGGTGACAACCCTTCATACGGTTCTTCGCGAACCGGATCGTGAGCAGCGTGAGGTCCTGGAAGAGATTGTTTTTCTTTCAGACCGGATAATCGTCATGAGTGAATACGCCGCCGGCCTGCTGCGTGATATCTATGACGTGCCGGCTGAGAAGATCGACCTGATTCCCCATGGAGTACCGGATCTCCCGTTTTCTGATCCAAACTACTTTAAAGATCTGTTTGGGACCGAAGGGAAACAGGTCTTACTGACGTTCGGGCTCCTCTCGCCGAATAAGGGCATTGAGAATGTCATTCGCGCTCTTCCACGGATTCTTGAAGAAAACAAAGACGTGGTTTACGTCGTCTGCGGCGTTACGCACCCTCATGTTCTGCGATCGGAAGGGGAGCGCTACAGAAATGGCTTACAGCGGCTGGCGGAAGATCTGGGCGTTGCGTCCCATGTCGTCTTCCATAACCGTTTTGTCAGTTCTGAAGAGCTCTTTGAGCATGTTGGCTCTGCGGATATCTATATCACACCGTACCGGCAAGAGGCCCAGGTCGTTTCCGGAACGCTCGCAATCGCTCTTGGCGCAGGCAAAGCCGTCATCTCTACGCCGTATTGGCATGCGAAGGAACTTCTCGCCGCGGACCGCGGCATACTGGTTCCGTTCGACAACCATGAAGCCATCGCGAGAGCAGTAATCGACTTATTGCGTAATGACGCGATCCGCCACGCAATGCGCAAGCGGGCCTACCTTTACTCGCGCGGCACAACATGGCAGCAGACAGCACAGGCTTATATGGCGTGTTTTCAACATGCTCGTATCGAGCGTATGTTGCGGCCACGTCCTGCGCTATCTGATCTTTTCACTGCGAAGGCGATGGACTTACTGCCGGAATTCAATAGTGGCCATCTGCAGACGATGACCGACGATACCGGCATCCTGCAACACGCCATCTTCTCTCTTCCAAACTACAGTGAAGGCTACACGACGGACGATAACGCCCGAGCACTGATTGTCACCATGCGGCTCAACAATTCTCCGCTGACAAGTTGCGAGGACTACGTTGCCCTGTCACGGCGGTACCTTGCGTTTCTATGGCTTGCGTTCAATGAAAAGAGCGGCAGGTTCAGAAACTTCCTCAGCTATGGCAGGGAGTGGTTGGAGGACGTTGGCTCTGAGGATAGCCATGGGCGTTCTTTGTGGGCATTAGGGACAGTTCTGGCGAGTACGGATGACACCGGGCTTCGCCTTGCGGCGGGGCGGCTTTTTGAAGCTGCTTCCGCAACCGCTCTCTCGTTCACAAGTCCACGGGCGTGGGCCTTTTCCATATTGGGCATGCAGGGTTATCTGGAGAAGTTTCCAGGAGACCGTCATGTGCAAAGCTACCGCAACGAGCTGGCTAACCGTCTGCTGACGATCTATGAAGCCACTCGCAGCAAAGAGTGGCTCTGGTTTGAGAAGACTCTCGCCTATTCGAATGCCAGGTTGCCCCAGGCCCTCATCCTGGCGGGAGGCAGCAGCGGCAATCAGAGAATGGTGGAAGCGGGATTGGAATCCCTGCGATGGCTTCTTGCAGAGCAGCATCGAGGAGACGAAGCTACCTTTGTTCCGATTGGGTCAAGAGGGTTTGCGTTTGCCGCCGGCATGAAGGCACGTTTTGACCAGCAACCGATCGAAGCGTGTGGCACAGTCTCTTCGTGCCTGCTTGCTTACGGGATAACGCATCAGCAGCAATGGCTCGACGAAGCAAGATCCGCCTTCCGCTGGTTCCTTGGAGAGAATGACCTGCAGATTTCGCTTTACGACCCGGTAACTGGCGGTTGCCGGGACGGGTTGCATCCAGATCGCGTCAATGAAAATCAGGGAGCTGAATCCACCCTGTCGTTCCTCATGGCTCTTCTCGATATGCAGAACCTTGAAATCACAACCTCCACCAATACGCATCTGGAAATGAGTGTTCCCCGTTGACTCCGATTACTCTGCCGGCTGAATGGCCGGACATTTCAACTCAACCAAAGCTGTCCGTGGAAGAATCTCTGTTCACACGTCACACGGGCAATCCGATCCTGAGCCGTAGCGACTGGCCGTATCCCATCAACAGCGTCTTCAATGCAGGAGCCGTAAGGCTGCCTGACGGTGACGTCCTGTTGCTTTGCCGTGTGGAAGACAGGAGAGGTCTATCGCACCTGTGCGCTGCACGTTCTGCCAATGGAGTCGATGGTTGGCGCATTGATGAGGAACCGACCCTGATGGCCAACCCTCGTGAGTATCCAGAGGAGATCTGGGGCATTGAAGATCCCAGAATTACGTATGTGCCAGAGCTGGAGAAATATGCCGTTGCTTATACCTCATTCGCGCGAGGTGGTCCTGGAGTCTCTCTCGCGTTGACGACAGACTTTCGAAGCTTTGAGCGCCTTGGCGTCATCATGCCGCCGGAAGACAAAGATGCTGCCTTGTTACCACGCAAGATCGGCGGCTTCTGGGCTCTCATACACGCCTGGGACTTGCTCTGTTTGATCTCGAAAAGCCTTATCTATGCCTTCAGCGAGGAGATTCCTGGATGTTTGGGCCGGAAGCTCCATACGAGCGGGGAGGCGATGTCAACGATGTTGTTTTCCCTTGCGGCCAGGTCATAGAGCCGGATGGCGATACGATCCGCCTCTACTACGGTGCGGGCGACTCCTGCATCGCGTTAGCCACAGGCAGCATTCGTGGTCTTCTCACATGGCTGAACGCTAATTCATCTCCCGACGAGGTACTTCTGGCATCACTCCATCCGTAGCGCTTTGACCGGGTCAAGCCGTGAAGCCCGCCATGCGGGAAAGGTGCAGGCTGCGGCAGCAACCAGCAGTAATACGATCGCAACCAGCCCGAAGACCGCCGGATCGAGTGGATGGGTTCCGTACAGCTGTGACTGGAGCTTGCGTGTGAGAGCGGCGCTGATACATAGTCCAAGCGCCAGGCCGACGAGTGCCGGCCGCAAGCCATCGGACAGGATCAGCCGAAGTACCTGTTCCCGCTGCGCGCCCAATGCGATGCGGATGCCGATCTCGCTTGTCCTCTGGGCGACAAGGTAGGAGAGGACTCCAAACAATCCCACGGAAGCAAGCAGAAGAGAGAGTGCGGCGAATGCACCCAGCAGGCTGGTCTCAAAGCTGGAGTTGGCGACATCATGCTCTGGACTGGTTCATTCAGACGATGGCGCGTGTCACCTACGATGCCGACGATCTCCAGCTTTTCAGCCGATGGACTGCGCCAGCTTACGGCGAGATGCTTTCCCAGAGGATCTTCGTTGGGAAAGAACTCATGCGCAAGTTTCTGGTTGATGATGACGAAGCTGCTGTTGCCTAACCGTTCGGCCGAGGTGAAGAAGCGGCCCGCGAGCAGCGGAATCTGCAACGCCTGGAAATAGCCAGGATCCGCTGTGCGGAAGAGCGCCGAATCATGCTTCTCCGGAGGCTGCGGTGGATGTTCGGGAATGGTGAAGGTCATCTCGCCGTACGGCCCCTCACCTGGGACTGCATTGGTGAGCCCCGCCGCGGTCACACCAGGCAGATGGCGGACACGTTCGAGAAGCTGTTCCTGGAACGAAATAACCTGATCCGGCTTGGAATAGGTTTGTCCTCGCAGGAAGTAACGCATGGTAAGGACATTGCGTGTGGTGCAGCCGAGATCGACTGCGCCGAGCTGGAGAAAGCTCTTGAACAAGAGGCCGGCGCAGATCAGCAGGACGACAGTGATTCCGAACTCAATCGTCATGAGCCCTTTGCGCAGCGATGCTTTAGATGCGGAGCTGCCGGCTGTTCTGGCACTGTCCTGCAGCGCGGTGGAGACATTGGCGTCGGTGAACAGCAGCGCCGGAAGAATTCCTGACACGGCTCCAGCGAAAGCAGTTACTCCGAGGGCGAAGCAGAGAACCGTGGCATCAATGTGAATCGCTTCCGCCCGTGGCAGATTGAGCCAGTATCTGGTCAGCCAACGAACAGCCAGGTGAGCGAGACCGACACCAAGGATACCGCCCGAGATACAGATCAGCACACACTCCGTAATCTGCTGGCAGATCAGGCGAGCATGGCTTCCACCCAGTGCCGATCGCACCGCCATCTCCTTACGGCGGGCGACGGCGCGGGCAACCAGCAGGTTCGACAGGTTCAGGCAGGCGATCAGCAGAAGACAGCTTACGGCAGCCATCAGGAGATACAGCGGAGCTTTGGTGTCTCCGACAACGTCATCGATCAGGGGCTGCGAGACGACCTCGGAGCTGACCGGACCGGTGCCGGAGAAACGTCTGAAGATTCCCTGCTGGATTGCCTGAACTTCCTGAACCGCCTGCTGTGCGGAATAGCCAGGTTTGAGCCGCGCAATCACATGACCGTTATGGCTGTAATGGCTATGCAGGATGATGCTGGGAGTCCCTTTGTGATAGGGAACCCACAACTGGACCTTTGGATCGGGAAAGCTGAAGCTCTGCGGAAGTACACCGATGACGGTATAGGCGAATGTATTAAGCCGGATCGTCTTCCCAATGATGGAGGGGTCTGCATTGAAGCGGCGTTTGAAGAGGCTCCACGAGAGAATGACAGTAAGGCCTTCCTTATCCGTATCGTCCGCTTCCACGAACAATCGCCCCACAGCCGGTTGCACGCCAAGAGTGGGAAACAGATTCCAGGAACATGTCATCGCGGGAAGGAACTCTGGAAGCTCATTGCGATCGCCCGAGATGTTGTAACCACTGAATCGCCAGATCGCCATCTGTTGAAAGCCGTGGGATGCGCTTTGCCAGTCGTAGAAATCTCCGCCGGCCACACTGTCTTTCTTGCCCTGATTGTTGCCCTGACCGGAGGTTTCATCCAACGCAATCAGTTGGCTCGGATTAGAAAAGGGCAGAGGATTCAGCAGGACATGGCGCACCACAGTGAACAGCGCCACATTGGCTCCGATACCCAGAGCCATTACGAGCACGGCGATCGTCGTAAATCCAGGAGTCCGTTTTAGGGTTCTGCCTGCATACGCCAGGTCTCGCCACAGATGGTCGATTGCGGCCATAGTGTTCTGCTGCCAAAGTTTTTCGCGAATGCGCTGGGGATTGCCGAATTTGATATGAGCCCGGCGCCGAGCCTCTTCCGGCGGCATGCCCTTGGCGATGTTCTCTTCCGTTTCGGCTTCGACGTAGGCGCGAATCTCCTGTTGTAACTCGAAGTCGGAACGTTTGCGACGGAAAAACCGTTGCCAGCTCATTCGGACACCCCCATGGATTATGGACCACTTGTCTCCMCTCGAACTTCTATGGGAGAAGATAGTACACCACTCGAAGTTCTATGGGAAGCGTGTTTCCTATGAGCGGATTCAATGACTCACCACACCTAGATGCAAGCCCTCAGCGGCTAAAGCCGTGCCCTTAAACATGACATCGCGCTGCGCTCGACCGGGTACAAGGCGAGTCGGGCTCAGCTCCATCCTTCCGTTGCGCGTAGCGCAACCATTTCGCACCGTCGGTGCGAATGCCTTGCTTAAGGGGACGGCTTCAGCCGTCCCGTATCAAGCGAAAAGAAGAATCGCGGCTTTAGCCGCTGAGGTACACGCTTAGAGCGTTTTCCCTGTTGTTGGGTTTTATGATGACGGGAGATCTGATCACGGCAAATTCCTCGTGTTTCTTTGCCGTCGTTGTCTGCCAGAGAACGATTCCATCGCACGATACTGTCGGCGAATTAATGACTCACCACACTGGAGCCTTTCTCCTGTAGGTGTATTGCAGGGCTTGCGCATCTATGGGCGTTTTCCGCAATGAAAACGACGCTATACACTTCTCCCGGGATACCCAGCAACAAGGAAATGCTCTGAACCGATGGCCCAATCGCATAAGAATTTGTGGGCCGCGTTGAAGAGATTGTATCGTTCGAGGGTGAAGAGAAATACGGAAATGGTCATGAGTGAAGCGATACGAAATCCGAAGGAAAACTCCGCAACCTATCGCGTGCTGGGAGGGGCGAGTCTCTGCCACATGCTCAACGACATGTTGCAGTCACTCTTTGTTGCTGCGTATCCCATCTTCAAAGGGAACTTTCACCTGTCGTTCGGGCAGATCGGCGCGCTGACCCTGGTCTTCCAGATCACGGCATCGCTGCTGCAACCGCTGGTGGGGCTTTACACCGATCGCAGGCCGCAGCCGTATTCGCTGCCGGTTGGCATGACGATCTCGATGAGCGGGCTACTGGTTCTTGCCTTCGCGCAGAATTACGGAATGCTGCTGGTTGGCGGTGCACTGTTGGGGGT
>NZ_JBFRCY010000381.1:0-4423 GCF_052113305.1 Terriglobus sp. YAF25 | reverse complement strand
CTTCTGGGCGTGGGCCCGGGGCAAGATGGCCGAGGTCTATGGCAAAGATATGCCAGCGGCGCTGACCGAAGACGTGGCGGCGATCGTTCTAGGCCTGGTAACCAGCGGCCTGTTGTATTGAAAGGGGAGGGGGCCGGAGGGCCGTCTTTTCCTGATTTATACTTGTAGCTTGCCCTGCCAAATGCCGACTGACGGYGCGTAGCAAATCCCGGGCAATGCGCCTCAGACGAGAGGTCGCGTGTGAAGTGAAGGTTTAGTCGCCAAGCATGATCCGCATTCTTCAGAAAGACAATCGCCTCACGAAAGCTCTCTTCGCCGTCATCATCGGCGCTGCCGTTGTCACCATGGTCATTACGCTGGTCCCTGGCATCTTTGACAACGATGCGACTACCAGCGGGATCTATGCCAGTGTCCGTCGGCCGGGTGTCTTTGGCCGCTTTAGCCAGGCCGAAGATATCCCCACCACCCAGGTGAACGCGATCGCGGAGCGTCAGCTTCAGGCGCAGCGCCTGCCCGACTTCGCTCTGCCGTTTATGGCGCAGCGTGTGGCTCAGGGTCTGATTCAGCGCGCGGTTCTGAAGCAGGAAGCGGCGCGGCTGCACCTGGAAGTGACTGAGGCCGATGTTCGCAACGAGCTTCGCACCCGCTACGCCCAGATCTTCTTCCCGGGAGGCAACTTCATCGGGGAAGAGAAGTACAAGCAGCTCATCACATCGCAGGGCATCTCGGTTTCGGACTTCGAGAAGGACGTGCGTGACAGCCTCCTGCTGGATCGTCTGCAGTCGACGATCACCGGCGGCGTGACCGTCAGCGACAATGCGGTTCGCGAGGCGTTCCGCAAGCAGGGTCTGAAGGTGAAGTTCGACTACGCGTTGATCAGCGCCGACGACATCAAGAAGAGCCTGAACCCCACCGATGCAGAGCTGGAGGCGTTCTTCAAGACCAATGCCGCCCGCTATGCCACCGCGGTTCCTGAGGCGCGCAAGCTAAGCTACGTGGCTTTCGACGTGTCGAACCTGCCGGGCGGACGTCCGCAAATCTCTGATGCCGACATCCAGAGCTACTACAACCAGCACCTGGCCGAGTACAAGGTTGAGCCGCAGGTAAAGGTACGTCACATCCTTATCTCGGTGGCTCCTGGCGCGGACTCCAAGACCGATGCCGCTGCCAAGGCCAAGGCCGAGAGCCTGCAGAAGCAGGTGAAGGGCGGCGCCGACTTTGCCAAGCTGGCGAAGGAGAACTCTGACGATCCGGGCAGCAAGGAACGTGGCGGCGACCTGGGAATGGTCCGCAAGGGACAGATGGTGCCCGAGTTCGAGAAGCAGTCGTTCTCTACAGCTGTCGGTCAGACCTCAGATGTCTTCAAGACTCAGTTCGGCTACCACTTCCTGCAGGTGACCGAGAAGCAGGATGAGCGCACCAAGCCGCTCGCTGAGGTGAAGGACGCCATTCGCCCAATCCTGGAGCAGCAGAAGGTGGGCGGCGCGATGCAGAACTTTGCCAACCAGCTTGCGGCGGAAGCTGCCAAGCAGGGACTGGCTGGCGCTGCCGCGGCCCACGGTCTCAAGGTACAGACGACTGATTATCTGGGTGCGGACGGTGTGATCGCCGGCGTTCCTGATGGCTCGTCGATGCTGAGCAAGGCCTTCTCCACCCCCAAGGGTGCTGCTCCTGTCTCGGTGGCGACCGGCGAAGGTTTCGCTATCTTCCAGGTTGACGATATCCATGCGGCACATGCGCCGGCTTTCGCTGACTGGAAGTCGCATGTTGCCGACGACTATAAGGCCGATAAGGTTCCCCAGTTGCTGAACGCGAAGCTGAAGGCTCTGGCCGATCGCGCCAAGCTGCTGAACGACCTGAAGAAGGCTGCGGCGGAGGAGAAGATCACGGTCAAGACGAGCGATCTGGTGGATGCAGCCGGGAGTGTTCCGGACGTAGGCAGCATGAGCGGCCCGGCTTCGGCAGCCTTCGATCTGCCCAAGGGCGGCGTCTCAGGCCCCATCAATGCCGGTCCCAATGGCATTGTGCTGGCGGTAGTCGAAAAGCAGGAGCCCACGGCGGAGGAGATTGCCAAGAACTTCTCCCGCACTCGCGATGCCATGCTGAACCAGCAGCGCCAGGAGGTCTTCTCGGTCTACGTCACCAAGCTGGTGGAAGACTATGAGAAGGCAGGCGCCATCAAACTGAATAAACAGGCGGCTCAGACCGGACTTCAGTAAACCGATTTCAGCTCTTACACATCCGAATGGCCGGGAATTTCCCGGCCTTCGCTTTTGTTAGGGATTTCACTCAGCAAAGCGGCATCATGAAGAGGGAGAGCATCAGATTGAGCGTGGACAGGTCTCGTAGAGTCTCAGGAATTCTTCTTCATCTCACATCGCTTCCTTCGCTGGGTGGTATCGGCGACATGGGCCCTGTGGCCTTTGCCTTCGTCGATTTTTTGCACAGCGCTAAGCAGCGGTTGTGGCAGGTGTTACCGCTCAGTCCAGTTGGCTATGGAAATTCTCCGTATGCGGCCTTGTCTGCGTTTGCGGGAAATCCACTGCTGATCAGTCTGGAGAAGCTGGCCAGCGGCGGCTGGCTGCCGCACGAGCGGCTGCAGGGATTGCCCCCCGCCCAGGGCCCAGTAAACTTCGCCGCGGCCTCAGAGAAGTTTGCGTTGCTGGTGGAAGCTGCTCAGAACTTTCTGGACGCTCCCAAGGGGGATGAGTGGCGGCGTTTTGAACATTTTTGCGAAGAGCATCGGGACTGGCTGAATGACTGGGTGATGTATGCCGTGCTGCGCCGTCGTTTTGGGTATGCCTCCTGGAACGACTGGCCCAAGGAGTTTGCGACCCGGCAGCCGGAGGCGCTAGAAAACCTGCTCCGTGAGAACGGGCGTGAGTTGGCAATCGAGCAGATTATCCAGTTTTTCTTCGCAGTGCAGTGGGGGGAGCTGCTCGCCTACTGTCATGCACGCGATGTGAAGGTGATGGGCGATGTCGCCATCTTCGTGAACTACGACAGTGCAGACGTCTGGATCCACCCTGATCAGTTCTCCCTCGACGCCGACCTCAGACCGGTCGAGGTTGCCGGTGTTCCTCCGGACTATTTCTCTGAGACAGGGCAGAAGTGGGGCAATCCTCTCTACAACTGGGAGGCGATGCGACAGACAGGCTTCTCCTGGTGGGTTGCCCGGGCGCGTCGCGCCATGCAGCTCTATGACCTGATCCGGCTGGATCATTTCCGCGGATTCGAGGCTTATTGGGCGGTTCCCGCCGCCGATGAGACGGCAATCAACGRGCAGTGGGTCAAGGCTCCCGGCGAGGCACTGTTTGCCGCGTTGCGCCATGAACTGGGCACGCTTCCGTTCGTCGCGGAGGATCTGGGAATGATTACCCCGGAGGTCGACGAGCTGCGCATGAAGTTCGAGATGCCGGGAATGAAGGTTCTGCAGTTCGGCTTCGGTGACCGTGGAGCACATAGCTACCTGCCTCATCTGTATGAAGAGAACGCAGTCGTCTATACCGGGACGCACGACAACAATACGACGCTGGGCTGGTGGGTTGAGAACGTGGGTGAGGCGGAGCGCCTCGGCGTGCAGACCTATCTTGGAACCTTCACGCATGAGGCTCAGGTGGTGTGGGCGATGATCCGGGCGGCAGAGGCATCCGTCGCACGCATCTGCATCTTGCCTCTGCAGGATGTGTTGCACCTGGGCAGCAGCGCCCGTATGAACACACCGGCACTGCCGGATGGTAACTGGAGCTGGCGGTATGAGTCCGATGCGCTGCATTCGGACTTCGCCCGTCAGCTCGCCGTGCTGATGGAGATGACGGACCGCGATGGCTGGGTTGATCCTGATCTTGAAGCTCTTGGTCCGCCCGAAGAGCAAGGCACCGAGGATTGACGTATTCTGGTGGAGAAAGATTCACCAGGAGAAGTGACCCTATGCCGCTGTCCGGCGAAGCCATCCGCACGATGAACTATGTCGACGATATTGCTGTTACCCTGCGCCGGATTCTGGCTGTGCTGCCGACGCTGAACGCCGAGGAGCGGCAGCGTCTGCTGGACCACGTCGCCAAGTCGGAGCCGAGCTTCGAGTCCGTTCTGGCCGCCATCAAGGCAAAATAAATGCCTCCGCTACGAGTTGCCGTTATTGGTGCCGGCCGGCTGGGCCCCAGTTTTGCCCTGGAGTGTGCCCGGGCCGGCTTTTCCACGGTGCTCGAAGACGTCATGCCCCACAAGCTGCGCCGCGCCGGGGAGCAGATCGAGCAGGCTGGCCTTGATGTCGAACTGGCCAGCACGGTCGAGGCTGCGGTGCGCGAGGCCGATATCGCCATTGATTTCGTTCCTGACGAGCTGGAGTCGAAGCTCGAGATCTTCTCGCTGATCGACCGCATGGCTCCCCCGAAGACCGTCATCTGTACGCCCACCGATGCGC
>NZ_JBFRCY010000380.1:0-4426 GCF_052113305.1 Terriglobus sp. YAF25 | reverse complement strand
ATTCTGATGGCTTCGATGGGAGTGAAGTGGTCGTCGTTCACCAGCAACTCCACCTCATGCTGATCTCCAAAGCCGGGAAGTGTGGCTCCGTTCCCGGTCGGATCAAGGCCGGCCATCAGAAATCCGCCTGCTTCGACAAACTTATGCTCCAGCGCTGTCGCGTTCTTATAGTTCTTCACCTGGCGCCGTGTGAGCTCGGTCTCAGGCGCGGTGCTGCGCCGATCGCGGCCATACAGATAGGCTTCGAGCGCCTGCGGCGTGAGTGTTGCCAGTGCCTTTGGCCGCAGCGCGGGCTTTCCAGGAAGTCCGGCTTCGAAGACCGGCAGCGTGCTTGTGATCGCTACGTGGTGGGCGACGAGTAGCTTGATCAGCTCCGCCGCCTCTGGGCTTTCAGGAGTCATCTTCGCAAGCGTGGCTGCACCTGTCTCCCGCGAACATGTGTCGAGCTTTTTCTCCGGATCGAGCTGGGTATTTACAAAGAAACCATGCTCCAGGTTGTCGATGCCGAGCTCCGCGGCCTCCGGGTAGCTGACTGAGCAGAGGTGTCCCGTAACCTTCAGGTGCAGCGCGTGTGCTGTTTCAATGGCCGCCTGCAGCTCGGCGCGCGTGATGTGCATATACGCCTTGAAGTTATTTGCGCCCTGACTCGCCCAGAACTTCACAAACTCTCTGGCATCTTCGGGGCCTGTGAGTGTGTGCATCTGCATGAAGATATCGCTCACTCCCTGCAGGTACGGTGCCGTCGGTTCCACATGAGGGCCGATCATGCGTCCGCTGTCGACCAGCTTGCGAAGATTGATATCCGCAAACGGTTCCACGGAGCCCGCTGTCCGGATGGTCGTAACACCATTTGCCAGGTACATGCGCGGCGCGGAGAAGGTCATCTGCGGCAGCAGTGTAGGCCCCTCCGATCCCTGTGCATCGGTGTTCGGACGCTGCAGGTAATAGATATGGTCGTGCATCCCCACCAGGCCCGGAAGCACGGTGTAGCCAGCCAGATCAAAGACCTCTGCATTCGCCGGAACACTCACCGATGTTCCGATGGTCGTGATCTTCGTCCCTTCGATCACAACGGTCTGGTCGTCTTTCACGGCTGCGCCGGTGCCATCGATCACGCGTACGTGCTGCAGCACCTTGGTCGCGGAGTTCTTCCCGTAGAGGTACCTCGATGCATCCACCGTCGTGGCTGGGCGCTGTGATAACGCGGGCAGAATCAGAAAGACAAACGATGCGGATGCTACGAACGTACGCATGAGGGAATAGCTCCGTGCTGTATAGGTGTTGCCACACTCTAACAAAAAATGGCGCTGTCATCCGTTCCGCATCCAGGAACGCATCTAGGAACGCATCCAAGGGAACATTCGATTGTTTTTCAGTGTTACGTAGAACTACGTAGCGTTAACACGATGTTTTTCCGTAATTAACCGAATTTCCAAAAAGCAATTGTTTCCGCACAATCAAAGTACCCAACGAAAAAAGAGGTTCTTCGATGAACTGGAAAAACTCCCTCAGGGGTGCTCTCCTTAGTGTCGCTGCAGGACTGTTGCTTACCCAGGCTATTGTGTCGCAAACGTCAACTACCGGAGCGATCCGTGGTACGGTGACTGATCCGACAGGTGCGGTGATTCCGAATGCCGCCGTGACCGTAACGTCGAACGCGACCTCGCAGGTTCGCGCGGTAAAGACCGACGGCGGTGGACAGTTTGCTGTCGGCCTGCTGCCGCCGGAGACCTATAGGGTCAGCATCACTGCGCCCGGGTTTAAGACACAAGTCGTTCCGCCCATTACCGTAATTGTGACGGAGACTGCTCGCGCCGACGCTCAGATGGTTGCCGGCAGTGAAGGGGAGACGGTAGAGGTCAGCACAACTCCCGCCCCGCTGCAGGTAGAGAATGCCACCCTGGGAACCGTCGTTGATGGCGCCACCATTCGCGAAGTCCCTCTTACCAATCGGAACTACACGCAGGTGTTGACGATGTCCGCTGGAGTGGCTGGAGATGTCAACAATGCCGCGACCCTGGGCAAGGGCACGCAGGATGTCTACGTGAACGGCGCCAGCAGCATCAGCAACAACTTCCATATGGACGGCGCCGATATCAACAACTTCGGCTCCGGCCGCGCCGGTGACTTCGTGCAGCAGGCCGGCATCGCCGTTCCGAACCCTGATTCGCTGCAGGAGTTCAAGATCCAGACGACGAACTACGATGCTGGTTTCGGCCGCGATGCCGGCGCGAACGTCGATGTCATTACCAAGTCGGGTAGCAACACCCTGCATGGATCGGCATGGGAGTTTCTCCGTAACGATGTGTTGAACGCGAACGACACCTTCCTGAAGATGAATGGCCAGAAGCGCGCCGTCATGAAGCAGAACCAGTTCGGTGGCACGCTGGGCGGGCCCATCCTGAAGGACAAGCTCTTTCTCTTCGGTTCCTACCAGGGAACACGGCAGGTGAACGGCCTCAGCGCGGGCTCGCTGGTTACCAATACACTCTTTCCGCTGACCAACGATCGTACTGCCGGAGCCATCGGTCGTGCCGCGTGTCCCAATGGAAATGCGCGGTGGCATCCGTTCAATGGCGGCAACTACAGCAATACGGGTTCGCAGACGGAAGTTGCCTGCGATGGCAGCAACATCAACCCAGTGGCCCTGAATCTGCTGAATCAGAAGATCGCAAACGGTACCTATCTGATTCCGACGCCGCAGCGCATGTCGACCGATGCCAACGGAAACCCGGTAGGCTTTTCCACCTTCAGCCTGCCATCCCACTACAGCGAAGATCAGTTCATGGTGAACACCGACTATGTCCTGTCGGAAAAGCACACCCTTGCAGAACGCTACTTCTACTCGAACCAGCCCCAGGACAAGCCCTTCAGTAGCACCTCGAATACTCCTGGCAACGGTGTGACGCCGAAGTTCAACAGCCAGGTCGCAGTCCTTAAACTGACCTCGGCGTTGAATGCGCACCTGCTCAACGAGGGGCTCGTCGGTTATGTCCGCAACACTGGCAATCTGCAGACGCAGGCGAACCTGCACTTCGACCAGATCGGCATGACGGCTCCCAGCGATCCAGCATATCCGCTGACGCCGATCATGTCCGTGACGGGATACTTCAGCCTCGGTGGCGTCAACAACGACGTCTCCATGTCGGCAGTCAACACCTTTGAGATCAGCGACCAGATCAACTGGACGCATGGGAAGCAGAGCATTCGCGCCGGTTTCCTGGGAGAGAAGAACCAGTTCAACTTTGACGATCCGAACAACAAGCGTGGCTCTCTGAGTTTCCAGACCTTTCAGGACTTCGCGCTCGGTCTCAGTGCGGCACAGAATCACAGCTCTTACAGCAATGTGAACTCCAGCAGCAGCCAGCAGGGCAGCTACTACAAGGGCTACCGCGGCACTAGCCTGGCGATGTTCCTGCAGGACGATATCAAGCTGGCATCGAACCTCACTGTCAACGCCGGCGTTCGCTGGGAGATCAACAGTGGTATCAGCACCAACAAAGGTGTGTTGACCAGCTTCTGGCCGTCTCTGGTGACACCCTTCCAGCCGGTTCCTGTGAGTGGAACCTACCAGGGCTTTGTCGTCCCGGCAAATTCTTCTGCCAATCCTCCAGCGGGAGTAAAGCGTCTTGGAAGTATGAGCCTGGGAGAGAACGACCTGCCGCTGCATAACTTCGGTCCGCGTGTCGGCTTTGCCTGGCAGCCGCTGGGCGCCAGCTCGTCTACCGTAGTTCGCGGCGGCTACGGAGTCTTCTACACGCTGCCGAATGCAAATTCGGTCCTGCAGACACTGGGCAATCAGCCTTTCGTTAGCTCCTCCGGAACCATCAGCGGAACGGCGAATGCTATTGCTACCTTCCAGACACCGTTCACGACAAAGCTGACGCCTGGAGCCTGGCGTCCCCTCATGCCATACTCGTCTACCAACACCAGTGGCATGCCGGTAACGGCGGTCGCCCAGAACATCGACTCACCCTTCGTGCAGCAGTACAACCTCGACGTACAGAAGGAGCTTCCGAAAAACCTGGTGGCCGAAGTCGGATATGTCGGTACACGTGGCACCCGCCTTGCCGAATCGCGCGCGATCAACCGTGCCTATCTTGCCAGCCCCAGTAACCCGATCAACGGAGTCACAACCAACTCGCTCGACTCGGCGAACATCGCTGCCCGCGTTCCGTATCAGGGCGTCGCTCCTGGAGGCTTGAACCGGATCGAGACCTATGGCACCTCGATGTATCACAGCCTGCAGACCACGCTCCGGCGTCAGGTCAGCAAAGGTGTGTATGTGCAGGCAGCCTATACCTGGAGCAAGGTCATGACGACTGTGACCGGCGGCGACGGCGATAACGGAGTCTTTTCGGGCGGCAGCGGCAACAGTAACGATCCTAACAATCGCTACGCGCGTTATGGTCTTGCGGGCTATGAC
>NZ_JBFRCY010000379.1:0-4429 GCF_052113305.1 Terriglobus sp. YAF25 | reverse complement strand
GTGCAATGATGAACGTCACTGCCAGATAGGGGGGCATGGTAGAGATCGGAAGAGACTGTCCGGTGTTTCCCGACGGAAAAGGCAGAGCAGTCCCGGTACCGGTAGTCTTGGTATACGACGAGATGGTGTTTCCACTGGAAGGATCGTTCGGTAGCGCCTCAATTGCTCCAGTTGGATCCGAAAGGTCCGCCRCTGCATTGCACACCGGAATAGCAATCGCGTGACTGTGCGCGGGAAGGTTACTGGGAAGTATGTTTACATTTGGGCTGCCGCTGAACTCTCCCAGCACGTAGGAATTTCCCTGATTCGACGTACCCCAATGAAGCGGCACTCGCCCCTGTAGATTCGGCAAAGCAAAGGTGCTAATGCCGTCACCGCCGTAGTAGGTTCCGAGAAGACTGAATAACGCGCTATTTTGTGCGATGGACATGAGCTGCCCGTTGCACAGAGCCCAGCCGTTGGGGTTGAAACTTCCGGCGAACATCCGAATCTCTCCGAGAAATGGCTCCATAACGTAATTCCTTCCTGAGGTGTACTCCACACGGACCCGGGATTAATTGCGTACTAGATCGTCAGTCCAACCGTTGATTGTGCTTGCTTGACCCCATCCAACTTTCTTGTGGGATTCGATGAGAACAAAACTATCCACCGCCGCTTCCGTATTTTCGGCAAACGGCGGTGTCACACCTGTTACTGACAAGAAAATGCTGTCGTGAAGTTTGCAGTGGTTGCGCTTGTTTCATTGAGCCAGAGCGCAGTACCAGCACTGACTGTTCCCCCATCGATCGTGCAACTGTAACTATTGCCGCTACTGGTTGAACACGACGTGGATGATGGCGTACCGAAGGTGGAACCGCCGCTGTATGTCGCCGCGAAGAGATTCCAGGTGATCGCGTTCGAAGGAGAGTAGATGGTTACGTACGCATGACAGGAACTCGGCGCCAGCGTAGCGACGATGTAGTAGTTACTCGTCGACGATGTTGTCGCCGCACTGGACGTAACCGAGAAGTTCGCCTGCGCCGCAGTGGCGCCGTGACCGACAACGGCGAGTGGAAGACTTGTCAATGTCTGTCCGTCGCCGGCCGTACCCGCCGGCCCGGTCGCTCCAGTTGCGCCGGTAGCGCCCTGAGCTCCAGTTGCACCCGCGGGGCCCACGTTACCTTGCAGTCCCTGTGCTCCCTGCGATGCCAGACGAGCCCAGAAGGCCGTAGGCGTATTTCCAACTGGGAGCGCGTTTCCAACGTTGCCGTTCGCCAGCGAAATATAGCTGTTGTAGTAGTTGGAGTCAGAAACGACATCACCCAGCGAATAGGTTGCACCTGCCGAGTACACGCTTTGATAGGCGACGGTACCCGAAGCTCCGGTCGCACCGGTTGCCCCTGTAGCACCTGTGACACCAGTTGCTCCAGCAGAGCCCTGCGCTCCGGTTACGCCCTGAATCCCCTGAATGCCCTGCGCTCCGGTTGCACCAGTGGCTCCCGTCGCACCCGTCGCTCCGGTTGCACCCTGTTGTGCCAGCAATGCCCACACCGTGCCGTCAGTGCCAGGCGTTACGTTGAAGTTTCCCGTCAGAGCAATCCAGGAGCTGCCGTTATAGAACACAGCATCTCCAGTGTTGTAGACGGTCGTACTGCTCCAATTGCCCTGGAAGCTCACGGGTGAACCGGTCGCTCCAGTTGCTCCCGTCGCACCGGTTGATCCTGTCACACCCGCGGCACCCTGGGCGCCCGTTGCGCCTGTGGCACCCGCGATACCTTGAATACCCTGTATGCCTTGAGCTCCCGTCGCTCCGGTTGCACCGGTCGCGCCTTGCTGCGCCAACAACGCCCACACCGTGCCGTCAGTGCCAGGCGTTACGTTGAAGTTATTCGTCAAGGCGATCCAGGAGCTGCCGTTGTAAAACACCGCGTCTCCGGTCGAGTAGACGGTTGAACTACTCCAGGTGTTCTTGAAGCTAATGGGAGCACCCGTTGCTCCGGTCGCGCCAGTAGCTCCGGTTGCACCGGTAGCCCCTGCGGCGCCTGCAATGCCCTGCGGCCCCACGGCGCCAGTCACACCTTGAATACCTTGAATCCCCTGCGGTCCTTGCGGCCCGATGGCGCCGGTCGCTCCAGTGGCTCCGGTGGCACCCATGGAAGTTACGACAACATCCAATGAACTCGCATGAGATGTCTGATCGTTCTCCTTTGCATCCAACAGCACGTTCGCCGCATTCGTCGTAAGCGCGATACCGAAGTTCGTTCCCGGACTTGAAAGCCAAGACTGCACCTGGCTGGTCACGTCGATTACGACATACTGACCGGGAATCGTAGCTGTAAAGCTGGTAATTGCTGTACCGATGGCAGGCGCAGTTGCGTAGCTAACCGAGTATTCGTTCCATGACGCATTCACTGGCGCCACGCTGATCAGACCAGGCGTATTGACGCGGTTCACATACAGGCTAACCGTCGCACGCGCAATCTGACTGGCTGTCGTTCCGGCAGGAAGCGCGGAAAGATCGAACTGCACGAGCGTCTTCTGGCTGGCGCTCACGTAAAGATTTGAGAGCGAACCGTAGTTGAATGTCGGGTGATTACTGTTCAGGGTTGTATCGCCGGACACGATCAACTGTCCATGAGCAGCGGAGACACACGCAAAGGCAGCCAAGCCTGCAAGCAGGCGCACAAGGGGGACACTCTTCAAAACGCACTCTCCTTCTCAAGCGAGATCGTTACGAACTCGTCGAGAACCAAGCAAAATCTAACTCAGCAATGCTTTGAGCAGAGATCTGTGCCAAGTTGCTAACACAACTAGAAACGGACACCGGAGACGTTACCGCTATCATCCCCATCTTGTCAAAAGAATTTTTAATTATTCATTTCGTCAGAAAGGTCAGGGGGCGACATGAGGACTGACTGGAGATTGACGATCGCACGTTGAGCGAACCGAAGATCTGCTATGGAACAAACCTTTGTCGCCCCCGGAGATCCTACTCACTACACGCACCAGCATCATCTTTTGTGCAGTGATGTAATCAGACTGCATGCTAAAAGCTCTCCCGTCGAGGAGAGCTTTTCGCATGCACCTATTTCGTATCTATTGCGCGAATGCACTTCCGGTAAACGCCTGCACCACCTTCGGCTGAGGACGTAGAAGTCAATAGAGCGCAGTCACATGAGTGATCATCAGCACGGGCACATAGATAACAGAACTTCTGACGGCATAGAGACCTCCCTATGCGCTATAGAGTTATTTGCATCATCCTATCGATGCAGCTTTCTACAATCCGCCTCGAGGCTGTCACCAAAGTTAGATGATGCGCGAAATCCTATAATGAGGCGATGCGCTACCCGGCGGAACACAAAGCTGAAATCCATCAGAAGATTGTGAAAGACGCCTCACGGCGAATTCGCACCGAAGGCCTGACCGGCGCTGCCGTTTCCGCGGTAATGCGAGACACAGGTCTGACCCATGGCGGCTTCTATAAACATTTCGAGAGCAAGGACGAGTTACTCCTCGAGTCGTTAAACGAGGCCTTCCGGGAGATTACCGACCGTCTTTTGAAGGCCGCGAAAGAATCTCGTCCTAAGGTTGCGTGGAAGGCGATCGTAACAACCTATCTCCAGCCGGAACACTGCTCTCAGGCTGAGAACTGGTGCCCTCTGACCGCCCTCGCGCCCGAGATGGTGCGCACCAGCGAGGAGATGAAGAGCCGGATCTTCGACGAGCTCAGGAACTATAAGGACCTCATGCAGCCGTTTATGCCGGGCCGAAGGGCTGTCGACAAAGAGCGCGCGTTTTTTTTGATCTTTTCTACGATGATCGGGACAGTCCAGATTGCCCGCTTGCTTCCGGACCCCGCGTTGCGAAGGAAGATACTGGCAAATACGAGGGATTTTCTACTGGGCAACTTCTAATTCCCCGGTGACCGAGACGAAGCTGCCGGAAGACCATTACCATCTTTGGCACGATCGCGCGGTCTTCCCCTTCCTGGTAGAACAGGTGCGCCGGAAGCGCTACGTCAACCAGGTGAGACGTGCACTCAAAACAGGTGGCCGAATTTTGATTTCGACCTTCGGCCCAGAAGGTCCCACTCGCTGCAGCGGCCTCGAAGTACATCGCCACGACAAGGAGTCTCTTGTTGCTGCCTTTGGTGAGGGCTTCGCGCTCGAAGACTCAGAGCTTCTGGTGCATGAGACTCCCACAGGCAAGCTGCAGCAGTTCCTCTGTGCTCGATTCAACTTCTCCGGCCCTGGTCATCCCTAGCAGACAAACCGGCTGGCAGCGTGGGCTGCCAGCCGGCTTCTACTGTTAGGTTCTCCTCTTACGCCTGCGGCTTGGGCACCAGGCGGACGAACTTCTGCGATGCATTTGCCCAGTCGGCCAACAGAGTCTTCGCCAGCGAGCTGTTCGACCTTTCCACGTGTGCTTCGATCAGCTCGTGCAGCTG
>NZ_JBFRCY010000378.1:0-4430 GCF_052113305.1 Terriglobus sp. YAF25 | reverse complement strand
GTGTAGAGTAGGGTTTCCGCATCTGTGGGCGTTTTCCGTAATGAAAACGCCGCTGYACGCCCTTTCGGGRYACCCAGCAACAGGGAAAATGCTCTAGCTACTTCTTCGCCAGCGACCGCACGTAGATCACCATGTTCCAGAGCTCGTCATCCTTTAGCCGGTCGCCGTCACCAGGCATCTGGCCCTTGCCCGTTTTGATGATGGCGTAGAGGTCGGCATCGGACATGTCTTTGAGTGATGAGGAGTCGGTAAGGTCTTTCGGAGCCGGTTTCATGGCGATGTCGCCTTTGCCGTCTCCGGTTGGGCCGTGGCACATGGAGCAGTCATAGCCGTACATCTTCTTGGCTTTGGCTTGAGACTCGGCTGTGGGCTTGACGCGGTTGGTCATGTTCCCGGTTGCAGGCGCGGGAGTTGCGGGCACGGGTTGCTGTGGTGGAAACGCCAGAGCCACCAGGGCAGGTAGAACAAAGAAAGGCTTCAGCATTCGAGCCTCCTAATTAGGCGGCAGAATCGTACGCTGGGTTGTGGTTTAGAGGGAAGAAGATTTTTGAGGTGGTGTGGGGAAGGTAACTGGCGAACCCAAAAGCAGGTCTTTCCAGAGAGGGAGGCCTGCGGCTTCTGCCTGGCGGTCGAGCAGGTCTTCGCGGACGCCGTGGATGGCGATGCGCCGGAAATGTTCGTTGACCGACGTAAGAAGGGCTCCGACCTGCCACTCACCCTGCTCGCGCAGCAATTTTAAGGCCTAGGCAGAGTCTTTGCCGCCACTCCAACTGAGGATGCACTTGACGGGCATGACTGTTTTTGAGGTTACACAATCTGGTGCAGAAGACGCAGAATTTCCAATGATTTTGGCTCTGTTAACGCAACATTCACGATTTCGTTAACGGGTCGTAACCGGAGCTGGCGAAGCTCAAAGGTATATGAAACTCATCAGGCTTGCCCTTCTGCTTGCCATCTTCTGTATCCCGTCATTTGGCCAGATGACGACCGCCCGTCTGGTAGGTACCGTAACCGACCAGAGCGGCGCTRTGATTCCCAACGCAACCGTAGTCGTGAAGAATATCCGTACCGGTGAGAGCCGTACGGTGACGACCAACGATTCGGGTCTTTATATCATCCCGTCGCTCGTGCCCTCTGAGTACGAGGTGAAGGTCACGGCGAGCGGCTTCTCTGATGCCGAATCCAAGGGTGTGGTCCTTGCCGTCGGCCAGGAGCTGGTGAAGGACATCAGCCTGCCGGTAGCCGGCAGCGCAACCTCGGTGCTGGTCGATGCCGGTCAGCTCGTCGCCCTGGATACCTCTTCGGCACGTATCGGTGCCAACATTGCCAGCCGCGAGATCGAAGACCTGCCGATCAATGGACGCCAGGTTTCGCAGCTTTACCTTCTGGCTCCGGGCGCGACCAACGTCGGCTCTGGCAACTTCGGTGAGATCCGCTTCTCCGGCCGCGCCGTAGAGCAGAACATCCTTCGCCTGGATGGCGTGGAAGCTACTGCCATTATCGACGCCGCCCCCGGAAACTTGAACGGTGAAGCCAACTCGATCTTCCGTCTGCAGCAGTCGCTGGAAGCCATCCAGGAGTTCCGTGTCGACTCCAACAGCTACCCCGCCGAGATGGGTACCGGAACCGGTGGTCAGATCAGCTTCGTGACGAAATCGGGTTCGAACGCATTCCACGGATCGGTCTTCGAGTATCTGCGTAACGACTTCTTCGATGCTCGTAACACCTTCAATGCGGTAAACGTCGCCAACAACTCGCCGAAGTTCCGTCTGAATCAGTTCGGTGGCTCAGTAGGCGGTCCGCTCATCAAGGACAAGCTCTTCTTCTTCGGCGTGTATGAAGGTCTGCGTCAGTACTGGAACGTCGCTTCGACCGGCAACACGATCTCGAACTACACCATCTCCCGCATTCCCACCAACTCACCCATCCGTAATGTTGTGGGCGCCTATCCTTTGGATCGGAATCCGATCGCGATCGAGCAGCCGGGCGCAACCTTCACGGACGGTACGGTCAATGGAGCCACCGGACGCGAGCTGGTTTCGGTCAGCCGCGCAGTGCCCTTCTCGCTGACGGAGAGCTTTGCGGCCGTTCGTTTTGACTACCACTTCAATGAGAAGTACTCCTCCTACGTTCGTTTCAATCGGGACCAGGGTACGGCGAACCAGACACAGGATCCGGCGCTGGGCCTGACGCAGAACAAGTATGTTCCGCAGAACGGCGTGATCGCGCTGAATCAGGTGCTCTCGGCTTCGATGTTCAACGAGACCAAGGTGGGCTTCAACTATGCCAAGACGCGCGTCAACGGCGTCAGCGGACCGAGCCCCAATGCTGATCTGAGCGCCAGCTTATTCAGCATCGCCAATGCCGTCAAGCCGGGTGGTCTGGTTACGACCTCTTCGAGCTTTACCGGCCGTGGCGCACCGTACACCGCGTGGAGCATCTCGCCGATCGACAACTTCTCGATCGTCAAGGGAAACCACAACCTGAAGTTTGGTTTTGAGTCGCGCATCATCAAGATCTACAACGACCAGCTCGGCGGTACGCAGTACACCTTCAACAGTGTCAGCAACTTCGTGAACAATGTTCCGGATACGACTGCGTTCAATGGTGACCTCAGCGCTCCGAGCCCGTTCAGCGGCATCTCCGGTAATGCGCAGATGCGCCAGAACTACTACATCGGTTACGGTCAGGATGAGTGGAAGCTCCGCCCCACACTGACACTGGCTTATGGCCTGCGCTATGAGTACTTCCAGCCCCTGCATGAAGTAAACGACAAGTACGTCTTCTTCGATATGACAACGGCTACCCTGTACTCCAGCGGCCGCGTCGCAGCGTTTCCCAAGTACAACAAGAGCTGGTTTGGCAGCTCAACGAAGAACTTCGGACCGCGTCTGGGCCTGACCTGGGCTCCCGCCGGTCTGCACAACAACACGGTGGTCCGCGTCGGTGCCGGCATCTTCTTCGGCCCCGGTCAGACGGAAGATCAGGTGCAGCCTGAGGCAAACGACCGCGTAGGCCGCAGCTTCTCGAACGGCGCGCAGCCCTATCCGGCGAACACGGCGAACCTGCTGTCGAGCTTTGACGCCAACAATCTCTCCGGCTTCCAGCCGCGTGCGTATGCTCCGTACTATCACCTGCCGGAGCGTGTGGCGACCTACACCTTCTCGATCCAGCAGCAACTTCCGGGACAGATGCAGATGATGATTGGTTACGTCGGATCGCAGGGACGGAACCTCTTCCTGCGTTCGATCACCAACCGCATCACCAGCGTGACGACCAATGCCTCGACCGGCGCCGGCACTGCGGTACGTGAGTTCGGCAGCCGCTACGGCGAAATCGACTACAAGACCTCAGGTGGTACGAACCATTACCACTCGCTGCAGTCGACGTTGCAGCGCCGCTTCCGTCAGGGCCTGTCGCTGGGTGCGCAGTACACCTGGGCGAAGGAACTTGGCACGACCAGCGGATCGAACGAAGCCAGCACGGCGCAGAATCCTTACGACTTCAATACAGAGTATGGCCGTGGCAACTTCGATATCCGTCATAGCATGAACGCGACGGTTCTGTATGACCTGCCGATCGGCCATGGCAAGTCGATGGACTTTGGCAGCATCGGTAATGCGGTGGTGGGTGGCTGGCAGATTGGCGGTATCGTGAACTTCCGCTCGGGTCTCCCGGTCGATGTTCTGATYACCCGTCCTGACATCGCCTACGTCGGTACGCCGACTTCCGGTACCTACGCGGGCAAGGTCTACTCCTCGCCCGTGCTCTCCTCCTCGTGCCCGGCTTACTCCAGCGGCACCACCAGCGTGAATGCTGGCGTCTGCACCACGGCGGTGGTCAACGTTCCGGGCGGCGGCAACACCCGTAACATTCGCCGCGTGAACCTGGTGCCTGGCGTCAACCCATATACCAACGTCGGCAAGCAGTTGCTGAATCCGGCTGCGTTCACAATTCCGACGCCTGGAACCTTCGGTTCGCTGCGCCGCAATAGCCTGAATGGCGCCTCGCTGGCTCAGCTCGATATGACCCTGGAAAAGACCTTCGCTATCACCGAACGTGTGAAGGTTGACTTCAAGGCCGAGGGCTTCAACATCCTCAACCACCCGAACTACGCTGTTCCGGGCACCATCCGCCTGGCGCAGGGCATTCCGACGGGCGGTAATGCGGCCACCACGACCATCAGCAACGGCGTACAGCCGGGACAGGCATACTCCACCGGTACGGCAGGTTCGAACTTCGGAACCTTCACCTCGACGGTGGGTAACCAAGTGGGACAGGGAGCGAACCGCCAGCTCCAGCTTTCGGGCCGTATCAACTTCTAACCTGACGAAAACACGACTCCCCGCGGCGTGCCCCAACCAGGGCACGCCGCATTTTTGCCTGTTTTTTCGCTTGACTCCTGTTTTTGCGGGGGTTAATCTTTGCGC
>NZ_JBFRCY010000377.1:0-4447 GCF_052113305.1 Terriglobus sp. YAF25 | reverse complement strand
GCAATATGACCTGTCTCTATCTCAGCGGAGGGACGCTGGAAGCCCTTACTGGGCTCTTCCACAAGCTCTCCGACGGGGCCGAGATCACCGATCCGCTGCAGCAGCAGTTCTTCGGCGCCTACGGAGCTCTCAACGACAGATTCGGTGTCCGCTGGATGTTTGTCACCGGTAAGTAGCAACATATCTCACACAACAGAAAGAGACTTGAGGAGCAAAGTACATGAACTACATTTTGTTGATGACCAGCAACAAGGCAGGCGTGGACTCGTACCGTCAGTGGCCAAAGGCCGATGTGGAGAAGCACTTCGCCTTCCTGCATCGCGTGAACCAGGAGCTCACCGAAGCCGGAGAGTTTGTTGCCACCGAAGCTCTGGCCGGCCCCGAACAGGCGCGTATAGTTACTGCCGGCAAAGACGGCGTGCCTGTTACCGACGGCGTCTTTCCCGAATCCAAAGAATTTCTGCTCGGCTATTGGATCGTGGATGTCGAAAGCCCGGAGCGGGCCTATGAGATCGCGGCGCGGATCTCCGCAGGGCCGGCGCCCGGAGGTGGTTCTACTGCCATGCCGATCGAAGTGCGGCAGATCATGACACGGAGGACCGGCGATCTATGAGCGCCAGTCTCACCGGAGAGCTGGACGAGCGTTCCCAGCACCTGTTGCGCGATCTTGCGCCGCAGGTGCTGGGTATCGTCGCTCGCCGCTACCGTGACTTCGCTGCTGCGGAAGACGCCGTACAGGAGGCGTTGATTGCCGCAGCGCTGCAGTGGCCACAAATGGGCGTTCCGGAGAACCCGCGTGGCTGGCTCATCCGCGTGGCCTCGCGACGCATGCTCGATGCGATCCGCAGCGACATCGCACGGAGAGAGCGCGAACAGGAGGTAGCCCTCGAAGCGCTTCGTCAGGATGTTACGGATGTAGATCCTGATGACACCCTCACGCTCTTCTTCCTCTGTTGTCATCCCTCGCTGACGCCGGCATCGGCCATTGCGCTAACGCTCCGGGCAGTTGGCGGTTTAACGACGGCGCAGATCGCTCGTGCCTTTCTTGTGCCGGAGGCGACGATGGCGCAACGCATCAGCCGCGCGAAGGCGGCGATCAAGGCTGCTGGTTCACGCTTTCATATGCCGGAAGGCAGGGAACAAAGCGAACGGCTTGCGGCCGTACTGCATATCCTCTATCTCGTCTTCAACGAAGGGTATGTCGCCAGCGCCGGCGAATCGGCGCAGCGTATCGAGCTCTCGCAGGAGGCGATCCGCCTGACACGATCGCTCCATGCCCTGATGCCGGAGAACTCCGAGGTAGAGGGTCTGCTTGCCCTGATGTTGTTAACCCATGCGCGGCGCGAGGCGCGAACTGGAACGGGCGGGAAACTGATCCCACTCGATCGTCAGGATCGGAGATTGTGGAAACAAGTTGAGATCAATGAAGGTGCGGCACTGCTGCAAACAGYCATCTCCCGGGGAGCCGTTGGAGCCTATCAGCTTCAGGCAGCCATCGCAGCGCTGCATGATGAAGCTTCACGAGCCGAAGAGACGGACTGGCCTCAAATCCTGGCTCTCTATGAGCTGATGAAACGCATCTCCGATAACCCAATGGTCGCGTTGAATCATGCCATTGCTGCCGCTATGGTTCATGGGCCAACGAAAGGGCTCGAACTGTTGCGGGCTCTCGATGCCGATGAGCGCATTGCCAGGCATCATCGCCTCGACGCTGCTCGCGCTCACTTGTTTGAGATGGCCGGGGACTACAAGGCCGCTATCACTCATTACCGCCTGGCTGCCACTCGCACGACCAGCCTGCCAGAGCAGCAGTATCTGCAGACGCAGGCCGCCCGTTTGTGCGAACGGCTATGAGGGGAGCACGCAAATCCGGGTGGGATATTCGGGGCTCCGACGAACTTGATTCGTGGGGTGAACTATTCGAGCAAAGCCGGGTGGGAGCAGCGGGCTGAAGCCCACAGCTCCCAACTGAACAAAATGATCACCGATAGCTCTCCGGATGCACATCCATCGAAGCCGGAGGAAATGTCTCCGGCTTCGCACCAAGCTGCGTGTTCGGCGTATCTCCCATCGTCAGCTCCAGCGTGCCTCCCTGCGTCAGGTCGGTGTGGCGGAACCAGACATGATCGAGCGTCTTTCCATTCAGCTTGATAGCTTGCACATACTTATTCTGTTTCGACGCGCCCTTCGCAACGATCACGAAGTCTTTGCCGTTCTGCAGGTGGATCGTCGTCTTCTCGAAGACAGGGCTGGCGATATCGTACGCCGGTACCGTGGGTGTGACGGGATAGAAACCCATCATCGAAAAGACAACGAAGGCGCTCATACCGCCGCCGTCCTCGTCGCCGGGAATGCCCTGCAGCGTGTCGGTAAAGAAGGCATCGAGCAGCATGCGCACCCGCTCCTGCGTCTTCCACGGAGCTCCCAGGCGATCGTAGATGTAGGGAATCGCGAAGCTGGGCTCGTTGCCCATGGAGAACTGACCCACCATCGAGGTGGAGTCAGGGAACTTTGCCTGGAACTCGTATTTCGATCGGCCCAGTGGCTCCCGGAAGAGCTGATCGAGGTTTGCCTCGGCCTTTTGCGTGCCTCCCATCAGGGAGACCAGGCCCGCATAGTCATGCGCGACGTCCCAGGTATAGGTGTAGGCATTGTTCTCGTCGTAAAAGTCGCGTCCGCCCATGCCGCCACCGAACTTCGGGTCCATCGGCTCAATCCAATTTCCGGCATCATCTTTCGGCCACATCAGTGACTTATCGGTGCGGAAGAGATTGCGGTAGTTTCCTGCGCGCTTCAGAAAGAGGGTTTCATCCTCCGGCTTCTTCAGCTCGCGTGCAAGCTGTGCAATGGCCCAGTCATCGAAGCTGTTGCCCAGTGTTACCGGAACCGGCTGACGCTTTTCAGAGGGATGCACCTGTGCGACGGTCTCAGTTTCTCCAGGGTGTAGCGCGGGCATATAGCCGTGAGCTGCGTAGAACTCATCAAGAGCTGTCTTCGGTCCCAGTCGCCACGGAAGCAGCGTGCTTTCGAGCGACCGCTTGCGAATACCTTCATAGGCAGTGGGCAGATCGAAGTTGCGCACGCCTTTGAACCATGCATCGGCAAACCACGGAGCGGAGTGGTTGCCATTCATGCACGCATATGGCCCGGTCAGGATGGCAAAGGTCGGCATGATGCCGCTCTGTTGATACATGCGCACATACGATTGCAGTTTGTCCGCTTCCATCTCCGGATTGAGGATGGTCTGCAACGGCTCCAGCGCGCGGAAGGTATCCCACAGCCAGTTATCGACATAGAACGGACGGCTGTCGGCGTGGACCTTGTGATCGAAGCCGCTATAGTACTGTCCGTCTTYGGTGACGTTGATCATCCGCTCCGAGCTGCGATAGAGCGCGGTATAGAAGACTCTCTTCTGTGCCTCAGTGCCGCCCTCGACTGCGACTCGTCCCAGCGTCTGGTTCCAGCGGGCTTTGCCGGCGGTCTTAATGCTCTCAAAGTTTTCCGATGAAATCTCATGCTGCAGGTTCTTCTTTGCCTGCTCCACGCTGATGAACGAAATGCCGTAGCGGAATTCGAGCGTGCCGGTATTGGAAGCGATCGCGAGGCTCTGTTTGTTGCTTGCCTCATGAGAGGTGGCGGTGACCGGCTTGCTGAACTCGCCATACACATACGCCTTCATCCCATCGAAGCGCTCTTCCCCTTCGACGAGATTGCCGTCGTGGACCGCGAGTGTCCCGGCAATGCGATTAGCAAGCACCAGGCCGGCTTTGCCGGAAGGGAAGGTAAAGCGGAAGTAGCCGCAGCGCTCGGTTACCGTAAACTCCGTGACGATGCCTGAGTTCCGCAACCGCGACCCGTAGTAATACGGCGTCGTTGTCTCCTGATCGTAGGCAGCAGGGGAGCCGTCGCCGGGCATGATGCTGAATAACTCGTTGATGCGATGTGAATTGATCGTCAGCGGAAAGGAATGAATCCGGTCGTCCATCGCATCAGACCGCAGCGGATACATTCGCACCATGCTGTTGGGCAGGTAAACGGCTGGACGCGTCGGGACAAGCAGGATGCCTACGTTGCCGATCGTCGGATCGACATACTCCACTTGTGCCTGCACCGAGACGGTTGCAACAAAGAGAGCAGCCAGGCAGGCGATGCGAGACAGAAGCTGCTTTGCGGGGATCAGCAATGCCACGGGAAACCTCGTGTTATCTAGTGCCAGATCATCATATAGTTCCGGCCCGGCCTATACCTGGGTGCCCCATATCCCGCTTTTGGGACGTGGGTATTCGCGCGTAGCGCGAACCTTTTTGCCATTTCGTAGCGAAGCGGGGTCCCCAACGAACTTCGTTCGTTGGGAGGAAGGGCAGCGAAGAAATCTGCTTCTCTACCGATCCCTCTGCGTTACACTCGTAACGCACACCAAGGGTGCACCCCGTCCGCGGAAAGGGAT
>NZ_JBFRCY010000376.1:0-4475 GCF_052113305.1 Terriglobus sp. YAF25 | reverse complement strand
GTGCTGTTCTACGACACGGATGTAGAGCAGAAGATTGCGGCCGATGGATGGTCAGAGTGGAGCGGCCGCCTGAAGACCAGCAACTACCGGGAGTACAAGTCCCATGGTCCCGGGGTGAACGACGGGCATAGGATCGTCAGCTATCCGCCGCTCACGTCCGGCGAGGAAAAGTCCTGGACACCGTCTGGGCTGCTTGGCGCTCCGGATCGCTGGGACCCGGTGGCAGCAGTGGCTCGGCTGCGCAAACTGGTTCGCTAGTTATTGGTCTGACCATTGCCCTATTGAAACTATTTCAAAAAGCATCCTCCCGCCGCTCAGGAGGAAGGGCCGTAAAGCCCGTTGCCGGGCCTTTTCTGTTTGCTGGAAGTCTCTGGAAATAAAGAGGAAAAAGTTCTCTACACGGGCGACGGTAAGGCGGTCTATGTGGCTCCACTCATGGAGATCAATCGAAACGCTTCAATTAATCGAAACTACCGATTAAACCTGACATTTCATCGGTAACTTGCCTACAGTTACCGAACCGTTTCAATGCGGAAAACTTTGTTTGACTCTCATGTTTTCACAAGCGTAACATTCGCACACTCTCGAATTTCGAGACCGAGCCGGCGCATGAGGGTAGGCGCACGGCGGATGATCGCGGCGAACGTATGCCAGCGAGTTCACTTTTAGGAGTAACCAATGACGTTTCGTTCTTCAATATCTCGACTAACGCTTGCAGTTGGTCTGACCAAAGGGGTCGCTCGCTGTGTGACACCTCTGGCTCTGGCTGCAGTGCTATCGGTCTCTGCCAGCGCGCAACTTGCCGGTAAGGGATCGATCAATGGCCGCATCGTAGATGGCACGGGTGCTGTGGTGCCCGATGCGTCTGTCACGATCACCGACATCGGCACCAATAAGAAGCTGACGGTGCAAACGAACCCGTCCGGTGAGTACACGTTTTCTCTTGATCCGGGTAAGTACACCATCATCGTCTCGCGGCAGGGCTTCAAGACTGTTACGCAGGAAAACGTCAACGTAAACGCGCTGCAGACCTTTTCAGTGGATCTGACCCTGCCAACCGGTGAGGCGACTGAGTCTGTGACTGTCTCCGACGCTCCTCCGACGCTCGAGACCTCGAACGCAACTCTGGGTGTGACCATCGAGCAGGAGCAGTATTCTGCTCTTCCGCTGATTCAGGATGGCGGCGGTCAACGCCGCGCGACCGACTTTGCGTCATTGCTGCCGGGCGTCAGCGCTCAGGTAACAAATGGCAATCAGACCACCAACGCCGGTATCGTGAATGGCGGCGGTAGCCGTGGCGCTGTTTCGGCAATCTACATCAACGGTGTACCAATTACTTCGGTAGCTGGAGAAGGTGACCCGCGCTTCGTCTGGACCTCCATGGCCGTTGACGCGATTGAGCAATTTCAGGTGCAGACCGTCGGCTATTCGGCGATCTATGAAGGCCAGGGTGTTCAGAACTACGTGGTCAAGCGTGGTACGAACCGTATCCACGGTGCGGCCTACGACTACTTCCGTGATACCGGGCTGGACACATGGGGTTTCCAGAAGACCACCAACCCGCTGACGGGACAACTCCAGAAGCCTACAGAGCACCAGCACGAGTACGGGCTCTTCGTCGGTTTCCCAATCATCAAGGACAAGCTATTTGTCTTCGGTGGTTATGAAGGATATCGGTTTTCCCGGCAGGTCCCATTTCAGTCGATGACGATTCCGACGCTGAAGATGCGTCAGGGTGACTTTACTGAACTGGCAACCGGTTGCACCGCGTCCAGCAATCCTGCCTCTGGCTGCCTTTATGATCCTGACACGACCACTGTCTCAGGCGGCGGTTACAAGCGTAATGGGTTTGCGGGAAATATCATTCCGGTTTCGCGCCAGTCCGCCGTGGCACGCCGACTCCAGTCGTACCTCCCGGCCCCGACGACCAACACGGTCAACAATAACTACCTCGTGAACTACAAGACAGGTCTGAGCAACTGGACTACGACGAACCGTATTGATTACACGATCAACAGCAAGCAGGCTCTTTCGGTAGTACTCGCCTGGGGCCGTCAGTCAACGACAGCCCCTGCCGCTGTGACAGTTTCGTCCTCGTCCAACGGTATGCCGCCGCCGTACATTTCATCACAGCAGTTTGCTCCGAAGACGAAGGTATTTCTCTTCGAACACRCCTACGCGATCACGCCGCGCATCACGAATCAGATCAACTACGCCTTCGGTCGCTATGACGGCCCTGGATTTAACCAGGACATCGGCAATGGCTGGGGCGCTGCTGCAAATGGAATTTCTGGTCTGCCCACTGGACAGGCTCAGGATTCATTTCCGACCGTAACCTTCACTGGCAATACCAACATCAATCGTTGGGCTGGCTATTCCAGCAATCGTCCGGTTGCGAACGGCTTCGTGCTGGTCGATAACCTGCAGTACACCAAGGGCAATCACACGTTCACCTTCGGCGCGCAGATTGCATGGATGCAGTACAACTTCCTTAATAATGCGACCGGTGTGAACCCGCTGCAGTTGACCTTCAACAGCACAGCCACTGGCGCTTTCACTGTTACGAACGGTAATCCCACCACTGCCGTCAATTCGTCCACCGGTCAGGCGTACGGCAGCTACCTGATTGGTGCAGTCAACACTGGTACATTCACTCTGTCTGCCGTCCCGGAGACGGGTGCGCGCTTCCGTCCGATCTCGCCTTATGTTCAGGACAACTGGAAGATTACCTCGAAGCTGACTCTGGATCTGGGTGTGCGTTTCGACTACTTCCCAAGCTACCGTGAAGTGAAGAACCGGTTTGCCTATTTCGATCCGAACGCAACCAATCCGGTGGTTGGAATCAAGGGTGCGGTCGCTTTCGGCGGCTACGGTTCCGGTAAGTGCAATTGCGATCGGCCGGTGAATGACTACTTCAAAGGCTTCAGCCCGCGCGTTGGTTTTGCGTACCAGCTCGACCCGAAAACGGTTATTCGCGGAAGCTATAGCGTTATCTATACCCATGGAAACGCGAATGGCGGCAGCGCCACCGCCCGTCAGGGGGTTGGTCTGCTGGGCTATAGCGTGAGCCCCAGCACAACCTTCACACAACCTACTTCCGGACAGGTCGGTTCGCAGTACTGGAAGCTTGATACAACCTTCCCGTCGTACGCAGCTCCTCCGAACCTTGATCCGGCCATCGGTACCTACAACACCACACTCATTTCCAGCCCTGCTCAGACGCCTTCGTATGCAGATCCGAACTACGGCGGCCGTGCACCTCAGTTCATCAACTGGAACTTCGGTATCCAGCGTGAGCTCACTCCGAGCACTACGCTGACCATGAGTTATGTCGGTTCGAAGGGGCACTTCCTTCAGCCGGACAGCCTGAATGGCCGTGGCATTGCTTCGAACCAGCTCGACCCGAAGTATCTGACTCTCGGTTCGCTGCTCGGCTCGGCGGCATCATCGGCATCCGCTCGTGCCTCTGCAGGTGTAACGCTGCCGTATGCCAGTTTTGGCGGCGTAGGCAACCCGACAATTTCTCAATTGCTCAAGCCATTTCCGCAATACAACAGCATCAGCGATGCATATGGCTTTGTGGGTAATACCAGCTTCCATGCGCTGCAGATCTATATCACGAAGCGCCTGACCAACGGTCTCACGTTCATGACCAACTACCAGTGGTCACGTACGATCGATAACAACGGTACTTTCCGCTCGGGTTATGACATTCCGGCTTCTGTATCTTCTGACGGGCAGTTCCATGCCGCTCGTTCTCTTGATCAGAGCTTGTCTCTCGGAGATCAGCGCCACAAATTCGTGACGACCGGTGCGTATAACCTGCCTTTTGGTACCGGAGCGTTGGGCGGCGGCTCGCGCTGGTCTCGCGTTGCCTTCGGTGGCTTCCGTCTGTCGGGAATCTTCACGGCATACTCAGGGGCTCCCCTGTCGATCACAATGAACTCGTGCAATACAAACCCGTCTCAGAATGCCTGCTATCCGCAGATGAACCCCAGCTACGTTGGTAACGGGCGCCTGCAGAACGTAGGAGTACGTCCTCTTACATCGGCTGAAGTAGGGAGCAAGCAGTTCCTGGATCCGAATGCATTTGTCGCCTACGCCAATGCTCAGGCGCAGTACGACTACAAGTTCAGTACGACGGCACGCACGGCCCCGTATGCGGGTCTCTTCCAGCCTGGCAACTACAAACTGGATTTGAGCCTGCGTCGCGCGATCGATCTACCTCATGTGGGATCGTTCGAGTCGTCGAAGCTCGTTCTGGAAGCCGATTACTTCAACGTAACTAACCACACCCGCTTTGTGTACAGCCAGTCCAATGCTGTGTTGAACACGTTCGGTAGCTCCAGCTATGGAACGATGGTGGTCGACACCTCGGCGCCCATCAACCGCGCGTTGCAGCTTGCTGCCCGCATCGAGTTCTAACCCTCCAACTCGGAAAGCCGCCGGTTCGCCGGCGGCATTTCTTTGGCTAC
>NZ_JBFRCY010000375.1:0-4486 GCF_052113305.1 Terriglobus sp. YAF25 | reverse complement strand
GTTTGAAGACCATCTCATTCATCCGCTTGGACTCCCATCCGTCAGCGTCCAGTGGCCAGGGAACGTCGTACCACAGGACGTCGATCTTCCCGTAGTTGGAGAGGATGTCATGGATGAGGCCGTGGGTATATTCCACGAACCGTTTACGGGCAGCCTCGTCGGTGGCGCAGTGGGCGCCGTCCGGATGGTGCCAGTCCATCAGCGAGTAGTAGAAGCCGACGCGGAGCCCTTCGGCCCGGGCTGCATCTACGTATTCCTTGACGATGTCGAAGCCGGGCCCTTGTTTGACCGCGTTGTAGTCCGTGAGCTTGGTATCGAAGTTGCAGAAGCCCTCATGGTGCTTCGTGGTCAGAACCATGTACTTCATGCCAGCGCGCTTTGCCAGTTTGGCCCACGCGCGAGGTCCGGTACGGGATGGCTTGAACGACTTCGCATGCGCCATGTACTCCTCGATCGGCGGGGCTTCGTTCTCCATGTTCCACTCGTGCCGCATGATGCTGCTGTAGACGCCGAAGTGGATGAACATGCCGAATTTTGCTTCGTGCCACCACTGCAGGCGCTGCGTGCGGGTTTCATCCCCGGGCTGCGTTTTTCCGGTGTAGGCCTGATTGGAGATGGTCTGCTGGGCGAAGCCGAATTTTGGAGCCGCGAGACCGGCGATCGAAGCAGCGGTCCCGAGCAGCGCCTGCCGGCGATCGAAAAGTTTCTTACTGAGCACGAAGGTTCCTCCTGAAGCAATGTAAGACGGTTAGCTGTGGGCGATTGGCGATTGTCAAATATGAAAAGCATTTTTCATGAACCATCGATCGATGGTCAACGAAATCCTTGTGCGGGGCAGATTTTTCTCAGGGGGAAGGAGGAAAGCCCCAAAAATGTATACGTGTGCAGGAAACAGTGTCAAGAAAGATTTGCTGCTTTCTGAGGGGCTGAAGGGCGTTCGGCATATCCTCCGGTAACCAGGCATTTCTGAGGCGATTCATTCCTGAAAGCCTGTTTTTACAGAGAAAATTTTCCATTGACAAAGGCTGAATAGATCACGCACGATGATGCCCGCTCCTCTGAATGCATAAATACGTTTCGCGAGTTGTATACGTATTCATACCCACTGGCTCTGACCGACATCTGGGGCGCGAAAGGAAGTTGTAATGATCAGATCGTTTTTGAGGCCATTTCTTCTGCTGGTGTTGCTCGCGACCACTGTCTCCATTTCCGCACAAAGCACCAGCGGCCAGATCAGCGGTCACGTTGTAGACCCATCTGGCGCCAACATTGTCGGAGCTACCGTACAGCTCCTTAACTTGCAAACCGGAGAGGTGCGCGAGGCTAAAACCGCCGAATCGGGCGATTTTGTCTTTCCCGCCGTCCAACCCGGTCAGTTCAAGGTCAGAATCGCCCTCATCGGATTCAAGGCCTACGAAAAAGAGAACCTGAACCTCAGCGCCAACGAGCGTCTCTCCGCCGGTAACATTACCCTGGCCGTCGGCGCACAGTCAGAGACGGTTGAGGTCCAGGCAGACCGGACGCCTGTGCAGACTGAGAGCGGCGAACGCTCGGCCCTGCTCGACTCGAAGGAGCTGTCCACCCTGATGACGGCGGGGCGCGACGTGACAGCGCTGCTTCGCGTTCTTCCCGGTGTGGTTAAGGATGGCGGCGGCGCAAGCCAGCTCGGAACACAGAGCGCGGGTACGATCAATGGCGTACGCGGCGACTACAACAGCCTGAGTATCGATGGAACCACGGGAAACACGCGTGGCGGTCCGAACCTTGACACACCGATGAACTATGACGCGATCGGCGAAGTAAAGGTGCTTCTGGGCAACTACCAGGCAGAGTACGGTCAGGCCGCCGGTTCAGTGGTACAGATTGTGACCAAGTCGGGTTCGAAAAGCTTTCACGGCTCGGCCTACTACTACAACCGTAATGAAGCCTTCAACGCCAACGACTACTTCAATAAGAACAAGACCTATGTGCCTCGCCCGATAAGCCGCTACAACACCATCGGCTATAACGTCGGCGGACCTTTCTTCATTCCCGGTCTTCTCAATGAGAGAAAAGACAAGATCTTCTTCTTCTTCTCGCAGGAGATCTGGCCCACCAAGAAGCCTGGAACACTACGCCAGTTCATGATGCCGACAGCGTTGGAGCGCCAGGGTGACTTCTCGCAGAGTGTCGATAAGAGCGGCAATCAGGTCTATATCAAGGACCCGACATCTTCGTCGACAACCTGCTCCAAGGCGAACACGTCGGGATGCTTTCCGGGCAATAAGATCCCAACCAGCCGCATCGACCCTGACACGCAGAAACTGATGAGCATTCTGCCTTTGCCGAACGCGAGCGGCACAATTGGTGGTGGCCTCTATAACTACGTCAATCAGGGCGTAACCAAGAACCCTGTAAACCAGCAAGTGCTGCGCGTTGACTACAACCCCTTCACCCAGTTGCACACCTACTTCCGCGGAACGCATATGACGACCACGAATGATGGTCCGAATGCGGCAGCGGTCAACGCGCTGATGCAGTGGGGAGTACCGTTCTTTTATTCCACGCCTTCGAGAAATGCGACCTTAAACGTCACCTATATTCCAACCCAGACACTGATCAACGAACTCAATGTCGGCTTTGCGAGCTGGAACGAGACAACAGGTCTTTCCAATTCTGCCGATATCGCCAAGTTCCAGAAGGACAAGCTGGGCATCAATCTTGGGCAGTACAATCCGGCCATCAATCCGCTGAAGCTGGTGCCGCGAGCGAGCTTTGCAGGCAGCACTGGATTCTCGATCGCCAACTCGCCGTCGATTCTGTTTGACAACCGGTTCCCGCTCTCGGACGATACACGTTCCTGGCAGGTAACGGACGGTATCACCAAAGTCTTCAACCGTCATACGCCGAAGGCAGGTATCTACTATCAGAAGGGCCTCTATATCCAACGGCACACGGGTGCGACCTTCGATGGACAGTTCTCTTTCGACACGAACTCCTCGAATCCGAACGACACCGGTTATGCCTACGCCAATGCCGTCGCCGGTTACTACAACTCCTACACAGAGGGGAGCAATACGACCGACTATGCTCCGACGTGGAAGGTGCTGGAGTGGTATCTGCAGGATAGCTGGAAGGTGGTTCCTAGCCTGACCCTGGAATATGGTGTCCGGTTCAGCTATGACCTGCCGACGACTCTGAAGCCGGGGAATGGCGCTGGTTACGTCCCCAGCCGGTACAACAGTGCAAAGGTGCCGAGACTCTATACGCCGTATCAGGACCCGAAGACCAAGACACGCTATGCTGTCGATCCTGGAGCCGGCACGCCCGGATCTTCCGGAAATCCTTTGTTGCCTGTTGTCTATATCGGACAGTTTGTGCCGAACTCCGGTGACTTCTTCAATGGCACAGTAGTGAACACCGACACCAGCTATCCGGCATCTCTGCGCAATAGTAATGGTCTACTGGTGGCTCCCCGTTTYGGTTTTGCATACAGCCCTTTCAACAACTCAAAGACCGTAATTCGCGGTGGAACCGGACTGTTCTACAACATGCGTGAAGGCGGCGGTACTGTTGGCGACTATTCATTGATAGGACCGATCGTCATCAACCCTGTGCAGAACTATGGGGATGCCCGTCAGTTTGCCAACAACTGCTCCGGCTCCGCGTGCAGCGGTGCTGGTATCTCGACGATCAGCCCGCAAGATACGCGAATTCTTCAGCCGAACAGGCCGCTGGAGACCATCTTCAATGGAACAATTGGCATACAGCAGGCCATCAACGGAGGCACGGTCATTGACGTTGCCTACGTCGGTACCTTCGGACGCCACCTGAGCGAGCAGTACAACACGAATCTGGTGCCGTATCTTTCGCACTTCCAAGCGAAGAACATCGACAATACGGTCGCCGCGACTACGGTGCTTGGCAACGTTTCACAGCCGGTTCCACTGAACGATAACTTCTTCCGTCCAACTCCGGGCTACGGCGCGATCAATCTTCGTTCATACTCGGGTACGTCCAACTATCACTCGCTGCAGGCACAGCTGACTCGCCGCTTTGCCAAGGGGCTGCAGTTCGGTGTGGTGTACACCTGGTCGAAGGCCATGACCGACGCGGATGCTGTGAACGGAACGGTGGCGACCTACCAGGACCGCCGTTTCTGGAATTACTCCCTGGCCAGTTATGACCGCACCAACAACTTTGTCGTTCACTGGCTGTGGGATCTTCCGAAGGGCAGTGCTCTGTGGTCAAACTGGGCTACGAAGGCCGTGCTGGATAACTGGCAGTACTCCGGTATCGCGGAGCTTGTCAGTGGAACTCCGTACGGTATCACGCTCAACACCTCTGGCATCGACCTGACCGGCGGCGGAGATGGTGCACGTGCTGTAGTAACTGCTAACCCTGTTCTTCCAAAGAACAAGAGGACAGTCACGCAGTATTTCGACACCAGCACCTTCGTTTTGCCGACGTATAAGGCGGTACCCGGACCCGACACGCCAGGTATTAC
>NZ_JBFRCY010000374.1:0-6710 GCF_052113305.1 Terriglobus sp. YAF25 | reverse complement strand
CATTATGGAAAACGCCCATAGATAACGAATCCCTACACTACACCTACAGGAGAAATGCTCTAATGCGCCGCCTTCTGCGCCGCGATCCAGCGGTCGGTTCGGGCATCCAGAACATCCAGGGGAAGCGCCCCTCCGTCCAGCATCTCGTCATGGAAGGTCCGGATGTCGAACTTCGGCCCCAGTTCCTTCTTTGCCCGCTCCCGTAATTCCACAAACTTCAACTGTCCCAGCTTGTAGGAGAGCGCCTGGGCCGGCCATGCGATATACCGGTCTGTCTCCGACTGAATCGTAGGCTCGTCCACGGCATGTGAATTTCTCATAAATTCGACCACCTGGTCGCGCGACCAGCCAAGATCGTGAATTCCCGTATCGACGACCAGGCGCACCGCACGGAAGAGCTCTGAAGAGAGCCGGCCGTAGTCCGAGACCGGATCCTGGTAGAAACCAACCTCTTTGCCCAGTTGCTCGGCATAGAGCGCCCAGCCCTCAACATATGCGGAGTTGCCTCCATGCAGCCGGAAACCGGGCAGGCCGGTAAGCTGCTGCTGGATCGAGAGCTGCATGTGATGCCCAGGGATCCCCTCGTGGTACGCGACCGCCTCGTCCTTGATGGTGTCGCGGTGCTGGAAATCGGAGACCGCAACCGACACGCGGCCCGGCCGCTTTCCGTCGAGGGTACCGGTCTGGTAATGGGTCGCCATGGCCGCCTGGAAAGCAGGGATAGCCTCGACGGTAACCGGCGACTTGGGCAGCAGAGTGAAGAGCTGCGGAAGCTTGGGCTCCATCTGCGCAATCGCCTTGCGGAAGTTGTCGAGGATCTGCTCTTCCGAGGTGGGAATGTACTTCGGATTCCCCACGAGGGATGCCCGGAAGCTGACCAGGTCCGGATATCCGGCACGTTTGGCCACCGCAGTCATCTCAACCTCAATCCGCTTGATCTCATCCAGGATGACTCCCTCGCACTGTCCCGGAACCTTTTCCAGAAGAAACCGCACCGGCATCAGGTGATCGTTCTCACCGGCCTTCATCGCTTCGATTGTCTGCTGGAAGACGCGCGGGACCTGGTGCAGCCGCGCGATGTAGTCCTCATATTGCTTCACCGAATCCAGAGGAACGGCATTCGGCAGATCCGCCAGACTGGAGTGCGGCCCGCCCATCTGGTCGACGGGCATCTCATAGTCTTTCAGCTCGTAGTTCTCGAGAGCCAGCTTCAGGCTGCGGACAGCGAGCTGATGCGAGAGCAGATCCTGCTCCGGAAATCCCGTGGTCGAAATCGCATCCAGCTTTGCCAGATACGCCTTGCGGTGCTGGTTCTGGCGGGCAATCGTCGCCAGAGAGACGTCGTCGAGCTGGTCGTTATAGCGATAGTCGCCGTAAGCCGTCGCACGCTGAGGAGACTGCCGCAGGCTCTCCTGGAACTCGTCTTCGAAGAGCTTGTTTTGAGCGGCGACTCGCTCAGCGACGGGTGCAACCTGGGCGAAGGCGGCCGCAGACACAGCAATGCCGCTGGAGAGAACTACCGCATGGAGAAGACGCATGCAGCGACAATACCAGAGATCGTCCGGGACTCCTCGTCCCTTCCCGCCTACTCTTCTTCGTCGTCGAGGACTTCTTCTTCGATCTGCATGTCATGGAACTCTTCGGAGTCAAAAACTTCTCCGCACTGGAGACATTCAACGAACTCCGCATCTTCATCGCGGGAGACGACGCGGACCTGAGGGTGCTTGCAGTCAAGGTTCATGGGACGAATCGATCCGGAAGACGGCATATACCGCAGGTCCCGGATGACTCGGATTTTTACCCGCAATGGCCATTATGTCAACGCCATTCACCAACTTTGATAATAATTATCGTCTAATAGGTGTTGCTTTCACCCTGAGGGTGGACTAGACTTGTCCTATATCGTGAGACCTCCGGGTCTGTACGATTCCCAGGCGAAACGGCATGCTCAGGCTGACAAAAAAAGCGGACTACGGGCTGATGGCTCTGAAGTATCTGGCCGAGCACGTGGATAACGGTGCCCAGAGCGCCAAAGACATTGCCGAGGCCTACCATATTCCCGCTCAGTTGCTTGCGAAAATTCTGCAGACGCTCGCCAAGGGCGGCCTGCTGGTCTCAACCGCAGGCACGCGCGGCGGTTATGCGCTGGCGAAGCCGGCAAACGAGATCAGCGCCTTTGAGGTTATCCGCACGATCGATGGGCCGCTGTTTATCACGGACGAGAAAGATTGTAAGGAGAAGATCAAGAGTTATGAGCACTGTTGCCGCTACCGTTGCCGCGCCGAAGGGTGTGAAGCTCCCCATTTACATGGACAACCACGCCACCACGCCGCTGGATCCGCGCGTGTTGGAGGCGATGATGCCCTACTTCACCACCGTCTTCGGAAACGCCGCCAGCCGCAACCACAGCTTCGGCTGGGAGGCGGAGCAGGCTGTAGAGAATGCCCGTGAGCAGGTCGCGAAGCTGATCGGCGCTACCGCCAAGGAGATCATCTTCACCTCGGGCGCGACTGAATCCAACAACCTCGCCATCAAGGGCATCGCCGAGATGTATCGCGAGCGCGGCAACCACATCATCACTCAGGTTACCGAGCATAAGGCCACTCTCGACACCTGTAAGAAACTCGAGAAGCAGGGCTACCGCGTCACCTACCTGCCGGTAAAGGCCGACGGCCTCATCGACATCGAAGACCTGAAGCGCGCCATTGACGACAAGACCATCCTCGTCTCGATCATGTACGCCAACAATGAGATCGGCGTCGTTCAGCCGGTTGCCGAAATCGGACAGCTCTGCCATGAGAAGGGCGTGCTCTTCCACAGTGACGGCGTGCAGGCTGTAGGCAAGATCCCAGTCAACGTCATCAAGGACAACATCGACGTTCTCTCACTCTCCGGCCACAAGATCTACGGACCTAAGGGTGTAGGCGCACTGTATGTTCGCCGCCGCAACCCACGTGTGCAGATTTCGGAACAGATCAATGGCGGCGGACACGAGCGCGGCATGCGTTCGGGCACGCTGAATGTTCCCGGCATCGTCGGCCTGGGCAAGGCCTGTGAGCTCGCCGGCCAGGAGATGGAAGAAGAGTCGAAGCGGCTCTCCTCCCTGCGCGATCACCTCCGCCAGAAGTTCGAGTCTGTGCTTGACTATATTCACGTCAACGGCAACATGGAGCACCATCTGCCCGGCAACCTGAATATGAGCTTCGTGTACGTGGAAGGCGAGAGCCTGCTGATGGGCATCAACGACATCGCTGTCTCCTCCGGTTCGGCCTGCACCTCGGCCACCCTGGAGCCCAGCTATGTGCTCAAGGCCCTCGGCCTGGGTGACGACGTTGCGCACAGCTCCATCCGCTTCGGCCTCGGCCGCTTCAACACGATCGAAGAAGTAGATTACGTTGCCGACAAACTGATCGACGTAGTGCAGAAGCTGCGCGAACTCAGCCCGCTTTACGAGATGGTGAAGGAAGGCATCGACCTCAGCAAGATCGAGTGGGCAGCACACTAAACAGAGAATTCGGACGAACCTTCGTCCCTGAAAGCTAATCTAAGACTCAAGGAACCCGTGAGGGAGGAAACGAAATATGGCATATAGCGATAAGGTCGTAGACCACTACAACAACCCCCGCAACGTCGGCACCCTGGACAAGAGCTCCGAGGATGTTGGCACGGGCCTGGTCGGCGCACCCGAGTGCGGCGAYGTGATGCGCCTGCAGATCAAGGTCAACCCCGAGACACAGGTCATCGAAGACGCCAAGTTCAAGACCTTCGGCTGTGGTTCGGCCATCGCTTCTTCCTCGCTCGCCACCGAGTGGGTGAAGGGCAAGACCATCGACGAGGCTCTCTCCATCTCGAACACCGACATCGTGAAGGAGCTCGCGCTTCCTCCGGTCAAGATCCACTGCTCGGTTCTGGCGGAAGACGCCATCCGCGCCGCGATCGGCGACTGGAAGAAGAAGAACAGCGTTGAGACCGAGGCTGCCGCTCCGGCCGCTGTCGCTCACTAGTCTCCTTCGGCATTCATAACCAAAGGCGCAGACTAAGGTCTGCGCCTTTGTGTTTTAAAAACCAAGCGATGCACTGGGTGCCCCATCCATCGCATCGCGATGGGTGGGATATTCGGGTTCCCCGGCGAACTTGGTTCGCTGGGGTGGTGTCCCTCGGGGACATGGGCCTGGCCTTCACTTTCCTGAGCACTCCTATTTACATCAACGTTAGGCATAGAAAGACGGTCGCGCGAAGCGCGATACCCCACCCTTCGCGATAAAACCGCGAAGAATGGGGCAACGAGACTGTACTGCTTTGGAATTTGTCGATGCATTAGCAAACGCGCGAATTGGTGATTCTCGACGTGATCAGACTTCACGCTATGCCGCCGTCTTCGGCCCTAGAGCATTTTCCCTGTAGGTGKAGAGTAGGGTTTCCGYATCTATGGGCGTTTTCCGCAATGAAAACGCCGCTGCACGTCGCTTTCGCTACCCAGCAACGGGAAAATGCTCTATATCCCACAGCATCTTCGCCTGCCCCGCAATCAGGTCCGGCATCTCCTCCGGAAAGAAGAGATTCGCATCCGGCACCCGCTTCACGCCGCGAGCCCCCGGCAGCGTAGTGTTCAACCAGTCGGCCCACTCCACCGGGAAGAACGAGTCTTTCAGTCCCCAGATCATGCGTGCATGTCCGCTCCATGAATGAAGCTGCTCTCGCATCGGAACCAGGACATTTTCTCCAAGCGCAACGGTGTAGGAATGAAACTGTTCCCGCCGCTGCGTTGTTGCCGCAATCGGGCTAAGGTAGTAGTCAATCGTCTCGTCCGCCAGCTTTTCCGGATAGCTGAAGGCTTGCCCCATTCCCTTCTGCGACCGCGCCAGTTCCTTGTTCTGCAGCTGCGACACAATGAAACGATCGGCCAGTATTCCCTTCTTCGCCAACTCGATGAAAGGTGCGAACTGCGGCGGTGGATTGTTCGTGTCCACATCGCAGTTGGTCATCAGCAGCGAACGTACACGATGCGGGTACAGAGCGATGAAGATCTGCGCCGTAATGCCGCCGCTGTCGTTGGCTACCAGATCCACGCTCTCAACCTTCAGATGATCGAGCAATGCCGCCAGCATCTCCGCCTGGGTTTGCGGAGTGATGGCCTGTCCTGCATTCGGCTCGGAGTAGCCGAGCCCCATCAGATCGGGCGCGATACAGCGGCGTTCGCCATGTAGCCGTTCAAGGGCACCGCGCCACTGATAGCCGTTGAGCGGATATCCATGAATGAAGAGCGCCGCTGGGCCCCGGCCGTGTTCGACATACGCAATGCGGCCAAAGCTCAGTTCGGCAAACCTGCGAGAACGGGTGTACCAGTTCACATCGAGCCGCTGATTCTCTGCCACCGCAATGATGGGTGAGCACGAACCGGCTGCGACAAAAGCGGAGGAGCGAAGAAGGTCTCTGCGAGTCATAGATCGCAGTATCGCCAGCCCAGACAAACCTTTCGCGCACATTCAGACGCTCATGAGCACATTCAGCGGACGATCCATGATGAGCCCATACTCCGGGTGCCCCATGTCCCGGGTCCCCAACGAACTTTGTTCGTTGGGGTGGTGTCCCGATTTTGGGACGTGGGTATTCGCGCTACGCGCGAACCGCTGCTTACTTGTCATCCTGAGCGATCGGGGCCCCAGCGAACTTGTTCGCTGGGGTGATTAGCGAAGGACCCGCTTCTCTCTAATCCGCCGCCGTCATCTCCGTCATCCTGCGCCGCAGCTCCATCGGCGCCGTTCCCTCGGCGCGCCGCAGATGGCGCGCCATGTGACTCTGATGCGCAAACCCCGCGGCCTGGGCGATCTCTGCCATCGTCAGGCCACCATGCCGCATCAGCCGTTTGGCGTGGTCCACACGCCGCTGGATGACATACTGATGCACCGGCGTCCCCACTGCCTCCCGAAAGACAGACTTCAGGTGTGACTGGCTCATGCCGGCCGTCCCTGCCAACTGACCAAGCGAGAGATCCTCGGCGATGTTCTCTTCGATGAAGCTAAGAAGCTGTTTCAACCTGTGCCCGCTTAGCGACTGCCTGGCGCGGGTTTCGCGCACCGTCAACGAGCTGTGCCGCGTCACCAGGCGCGATGCAACCGCCAGGGACAGTCCATCCATGTAGAGCGTTCCGGAAGGAAAGCCGTTTTCAATCTCGCGCTTGATCGCCCAGGCCAGCGTCTCCAACTCTGTGTCACGCGCCTGGTAGCGGTTGAGCAGCTCCAGTTTGTCCGGATTCAGGCCGCTGCTCTCGGCCACGGAGCGAAGAAGTTTCCCCGGCATGCTGAGCAGCAGCGCCATGTCATTTTCGTCATGCATCTGCCAGCGTGCCGGCACGTGAGCGGGAATGATATCGATGTCACCGTGAACGGCCGTTCCCGAGAACCACCTCCCTTCGCGGCGGCAGGCGACTCGGGCCGCCGGTCCCACGTGGACGGCAATCAGAGCATTCTCCAGACCCGGCATCTCCAGCGTCCCTGCAGGATCGCGCCGAAGCTGGAAGATTACGCCCTGTTTCGAAGCTCCCTGGGCCAGAATCAGCGGTTTTGGCTCTGCCTGCGGCATGGTTCCCTCCCTGCGCATGGTTCCAGGACGGCTCCGTTTGTGCTGGAACGATATACTGGAAATGATGCGGACGGGTTCCCTGTCGCATCTAAATATCTATGTCCACTGTCTCCATCACTGTCTCCATC
>NZ_JBFRCY010000373.1:0-8100 GCF_052113305.1 Terriglobus sp. YAF25 | reverse complement strand
GCCCTACATCACGCCCACAGAGAAATGCTTTAGAGCATTTTCCCTGTTGCTGGGCCTCCCGGAAGAGGCATGCGGTGGCGTTTTCTTTGCGGAAAACGCCCATAGATGCGGCAGCCCTACATCACGCCCACAGGGAAATGCTCTAGGGCACACGTAACGGGCGGAAACCGTCGTACGGGAACAGGCCCGTCGGGTAATCCTCCGTCGGCACCTGCGGCTTGAACAGGTAGCGGAAGAAGAAGCCGGCCGTAATGGTGTTGTAGTTATTCGTATTGTTGCCGTTCAGAATGCCGCCGACGTACCAGTGGTCTGCGATGCGGTAGCTCATCTCTGAGTTAAGCGAGTAATTCAGGCCGGTGCTGGTATTGACCGGATACTCCCCGCAGGTATGCGCCGCGATGGAGGGCAATGTGCAGCCCGAGTACGCCCCGGTCTGCTGCGACGTATCCAGGGGATAGTACTTGGCGTAGGCTTCCTGGAAGCTCTGTACGCCGACGGCGCCGGCAACCGTGTAGTGCCAGTTCGTGCCGTAGAAACCGTTGAAGGTGACTGGAACAGCGCCCAGGAAGTAGGCGTTGGGGCTGAAGTATCCGCCCATACCGTACGTCATGCCGCGCTGGTTGTTGTCATAGTGCATGCCAAAGAAGCTGGCGCCGAGATTCAGGCTGCCATAGCCCGGGAACTGCTTGACGCGCCAGTAGGACCCGACCGTCCCTTCAAATTTTCTGTTCTCCAGAACGTGATATCCGGTCAGAGTGGCGCCTGCCGCACTGAYGTAGAAGCCCGAGCGCTCATTGCCAAAATCGAGACGCATACCGCCGCCGGTGGAGACGACGCCGCCCCAGATGTTGCCCGGAAAGACCGGTGTGGCTGAGCCCGGATCGCGCATACCGGAGTAGGACAACTGCGTGTCCTTCACATTGTCACGGTCGGCGAACAGCAGGAAGTGGCCACCGAAGGGGCGCCAGCGCCCGTGGCCAATGACATTGGTTACGAGAAACTCGTAGGGGGTAAAGCCAACCGACAACGCCATGTTGGTGGTTACCAGTTGCGCCTCGCCACCAAGGCCAGCCGTGAGCTGCTGCGAGGGCTGATTGATGGCATTCAATGGTAATGTGCCCAGAATCGGTACCGTACCGGTGGCGTTCTGGTATGACGCAAGATCGAGTGTGCCCGCATTCAGGAAGACAGCCCGAGGAATGATGCTGAGTCGCAGTGTCTTATTCGCAACCAGCGTCGCCTCAAAAGGAGATTCCAGATCGAACAGCCGGTTCATGCCGGAGACGCCGCTGCGGTAACGTGCAAGAGCCGTCGCGCCGATCCAAGAGGAATAGCTTGCCTCCAGCGAGGCCAGGTCCAGCTCGGTTTGTTGCCGCTCGCTCAGCGGAGGTCCCGGAGTCAGCGCCGCGGTACGATCCCAACCGCCACGCAACGGCGGAACATTCTTTGCCACCAGCATGGGATCCGACGGAGGATTCCCCAATGGGTAGCTCGGTCCCAGGTCAGGATACGGTTGGCCGCTCAGCGCCACAGGAACCCCGGGATAGAACAAGGGAGCCTGCTGCGGTCCGGTCGACGTCCCCTCTACGGAACGGCTGCGCACCGTCCGGCGACCGGTGGTAGCGGGACGATGCCCGGGCTGCGGATACTGCTGACCGTGGGTCTCTGTTCCGGCAGCCGCGCCGGTATTCTGCGCGAGGTCTCCACGATACTGATAGTTCGACTGCGTCTGGGGAGCCTGAACGGTCGAGCCCACGCCACCCTGCGGCTGGGGAATCTGGGTCTGCGCGGCGTTGTACGGCTGACCGTTGTACTGCGTCTGCGTCAGCGGGGCTACATCAATAGAATCCTGCGGAGGATGGCTTGTGCCCACCAACGGTCTGGGGTCGGACTGTCTGCGGCGCGTGACAGCTGCCTCGGCGGCCGCGATGTCCGGATGCGAGGATGACGATGGCACCCGTCCCGTGCGTTTGGAGTTCGGCACATACTTCGCCGTCGGGACAACGTCGGTAGGCTGCTGCACCGTCGGCTGGATGGGCTGGAGATCCGAACCAAGATTTACCGGGGACTCCTGCGCCATATAAGCGGCATTCTGGTTCACGCTTTGCGGGCTATACGGAACGTATGGACCGTACACATCAGAGCGGGCCTGCTGTGCAGGAGGGCCATAGGCAGAGAGCGGACCTGCGCCATTGACCGCACGCTCCGTCAGCCGCCGGATCTGCTCCCGCTGATACGCCATGTAGTCATTGGCATTGACGGCATTGCCATTGGTATCGGTCTGCGGGAAGGCCGGCAGAGCACTCTGCGCGGTAACATCGGGTTGCTGCTGTCCCAGAGGAGCAAGCGCGGGATTCGCCTCAGCCTGAGGGATATAGTCCTTCAGCCTGGTGGTCGTTCCCGGACGAGCCGGCGTGCGCTGCTGCTGGTAGGCCGGGTTCGTCATATACGACGGAACAAGAGTGCCGGCACCGTTTCCTTGAAGCTGTACCGGCGCGGTTCCGTACTGGTTCGAGTAGCTGGGAAGATATGGCGGAGGCGCCGGAGTTGCAATCTGTCCCGTCGCCATAGCCGAATCCGATCCCGGGGCCATCAACTGCGCCAGGTCCAGAGCCTGTGTTGCATTGGGCAGACGGCCGCCATTCTGGGCCGCAAGACTCATCTCGGCAGCGAGCTCAGCCCCTGGATCTCCCGGAGGCATCGCACTGAGACTTGCCTTGTAATAATCTGCCGCACGTCCGCTGTCACCGCGAGCCTGCTCAAACTTCGCCGCCATGATCAGCATCTGCGCATCTTTCGGATACTGATCGAGGCCATAACGCAGCCAGGTCTCGGCATTCTTGGTATCGTTCGCCGCCAGGGCCGCTCCGATGGCGGCCTTGTAATCGGTCGCCGAAGCTGTTGTCATGTCCTGCGAACGGAAGATCGCAACTGCCTGCTTCGGCTGACCGGCGCGGGCATAGCCCGTCGCGAGCGCGCGAATCACCGCTGGATTATCGGGAAAGGCCTTTGCCGCGGCGTTCAGAATCGCCAAGGCACGACGGATGTTGTTGGCCGCCACTGCCTGGTTGGCGCGGCGCACTGCCCAGTTCGCCCAGATGGTCTGCACCGTACGGCGCTGCTCTTCGTTCAGATCGTTACGGCTGCCAATCATCATTAACTGGCGATAAAGACCGGAATCATTCTGGGAGTTATAGAGCAACCAGGCGTCCTGGATATCGATATCCGCGGGAGGCGCCATATTCTGCTTCGCATAGTGCTGTTGCACACGCTGCAGAAAGACCATCGCCTGCTGCGGCTGCCCCAGGCCTCCGTAGATACCGCCTACGGTCTGCAGATACTCCGGGTCGAGCTCGAGCTGCTTGCGGGTCTGCTGCGGAATCTGCTGAACCTGCGCCAGAGCTTCCTGATCATGACCGCTGGCATGAAGCGCCGTCAACAAACCTTTCCAGCTATCGAGCCGGTCAGGATTCTCTGTCAGGACCTGGCGATAGATGGCATACGCCTGCTGCCCGTTGCCGCGCTTCATGTAGATGCCCGCCAGCTCCGTCTGCATGGCAACCGATGGCTTCTGCCCTGCCATGCTTGCCTGCGAGACGGCCTTCTCCAGCATGTCCTGCGCAACATCGAGCTTGTTCTGTGCGTCGTAGACCGCGGCTACCGTGCTTACGAAACCAGGATCGCGGAGCGCCTGATCGTACGCGGAGGGCGGCATGCTCTCCAGCGTCTGCTCGGCAAGCGCGTCATTCTTCATGGCGTGCTCAACGCGTACAAGTCCCTGCCAGGCGGTGACATTCGCAGCATCTTCACTCAGGACCTGGCGATAGAGCCCGGCGGCCTGATCCATGTGATTGCCGGCCAACAGGAGGCCTGCGTACTGCAGCTGCGTTTCGATTTTGATACCGCGCCCATCAGCGGGAAAAGGGAGCTCAAGGGCTCCCTTCAACACTCGCTGCGCATCTGCGTCTCGACCTACGGCCGAGTAGGCCGAGGCCAATGTTCGCAGGAAGTCCGGGTCTTTCATGAGCTGAGCTCGCACCCCCGCCGGCATCTTCCGTTCTGTCGCCAACGCAGAAGCTGCGTTCCCCGACTGATACTGCGCCGTGAACAAACCTCTCGTGCCGCATAGGCTGCCTGCTCTTCCTGGCTTACCTGACGGTTTGCAACGATCTCCGCCTGCTCTTCAGGAGTCATCGCCGGCCCCTGTGCCGCAGTGCGGGCTCCCGTGCGGACCGATGCAGCGACGCGAGCTTGCGTGCTCTTCATCGCCATCTCCAGCGCGGGATCCTTGTGCTTTGCCAGATAGGAGCGAATGTCAGAAAGAGCGGCCGGATTCTGCGCATCCCAGGTCAGCGACTGACGCAGCGCTTCCATGGCTCCCGGATCACTCGGATGGCGCTCAAGATAACGCCGGCCTTCGGCGCGRGTCGCCGGGTTGTAGGTCAGAATGCGTCCCAGGGAGATCTGGTAACGCGAGTCCTGCGGATACTTATCGATGAGCGAACGCAGACCGGCGATGGCATGCGGACGACCGTCTTCGGTTGCCGATTCGGTCTCGTAATAGGCCAACGCCCAATCGCCCGGCGGCGGCGTTCCACCGAAGACCTGGCGATAGATGTTCATCGCCTGTGCGTATTGACCGCCCTGCGCCAGCTTGCCAGCCTGCTGCAACTGCTGCAGTTGGTTCTGCTGGGTCATCATGTTCTCGGCACGCTCAATATTCGGGTCGTTCGGACTGACCGCCCGCAGACGATCCAGATATTGCTTTGCCTGCTGCTGATTTCCAGCCAGCTTGGCGGCACGCGCCAAACCGCCCAGCGCCTCAGGATTGTTCGGGTCAGCCAGAAGGACCTGCTGCCAGGTCTGGGCCGCCATGTCCATGCGTCCCTTTACTTCAAGAGAGTGCGCCTTATCCAGCAGAGCCGCCGTTGTAGACGTATTTCCCTGCGCTCGAGCCATGGCAGTGGCGCCCAGCATTCCGGCGCATAGCACCAGAGTGGCTGTGAGCGTTCGTATTGGTGGCAGATTCGTCATTCCTACTCGCAAATCGGTTAGGCGGCGAGGGGGTATCTAGAGAGACACCGCGTCGCAGCTTAGCTTACCGCTTTTCTTAGGGTTTGTCCCTGTTTTTTTCCGCTATTAACTGCGGAATCACTAGTTTACGGCCTGTGTTGTTACTTCCACTTCAGCTTCAATCGTCCTTCTTTGTCAATGCGAAACCGCTGGTCCTGCCACCCGGTGGCAAACATCACGAGGTTCTGGTCGTAATAGTCGCCATTCCTGCCATAGAGTCCCGTCGATGGATCCTTCAGAGCCGCCAGACGATCCATCTGCGTCTTGGCCTGTTGTTTCAATCCCATCATCTGCAGATAGGGAGCAAGAGCCGCTGAAAAGCCAACGGGAGCATCCGCATTCAGCACCTTGCCTGCTGAGTCCACCTGCAGCGGCGGAGCCAGATTGGTCCGCATGTAGTTCGTCATGCCGCCGAGAGGCGCCGCCAACTCTCGAAGCCCCGGAGTTCCCGCGTCGCAGATCCCGAGCCACAGATAGATGCGAATAGCCTCGTAGGAGCCCACCGGGACACCTTCATTCTTCCCGCTAGCCAACTGCGCCGGAGTCAGAGAAGGACGCACTCCACCTGGGCCAGCCAGAACCCAATCCATGGCAAAGCCGCCACCACTTCCCTGCGCCAGCAACTGAGGCATCGAATCCAGAACCGTCGACCATGGCCCCTGAGGGTTCTCCTTCGCCAGCCTCACGAGGATAAAAGGCGGCAGATAGCTGGGATTCAAAATGTAGGTCGTCGGTTCGGGGTGAAATCCCTGTGGCCCTGGAAGGATCGTCGTTCCCAGCCCTGGCGCCAGAATAACTTCGCTCTGCGCGATGCGGCTGGCCATCACCGTCCCCAGCTTCGCGTAACGATCATCGCGCCAGATGCGTCCCGCTTCCAGCAGGGTGTAGGTCATCCACAGATCAGCGTCCGAAGCCGCATGGTCGTCCAGCACCTTCCATTGGCCTTCGGGAGACTTGCCCCAATTCCAGGCGGGCAAACGCAGCGTCATGTCACCGCCCGCAAGGTTCTCCTCTGTCCACTTCAGCAGCTTGTCAAAACGGCCGCGGTCCCCGGCAACCAGAGCGAAGAACATGGCATAGGCTTGTCCTTCGCTGGTCGTGCGGTCCTGCGCCGTACGATCGATGACGCGCCCCTGCGGGTCAATGAACTTCGCGGCGTACTTCTCCCACAGATCCCAGGACTGTTCCGCCCGGCACCCCTGGCCGAGCCAGGCCACAAGTGTCACCACCAAGGCAACGCAGGTGCTCACGCTTGCACGGTTTGTTCTGCTCCGCATCTCCGGCTCTCTTTACTCGCCCTGCAGGCGGACTCTGGCCCGGTGCCGCAACCATACACGGACGAGACCGGCCATCAGGAAGGAGAAGCCCATGACCAGGATCACTACCGTCCAGGAGAACTGTGTGAAGAACATCTTCAGCCGCGCCCAGAGCGATAGATAGCCCACATGGTAGACATAGTTGCCGATGCGATACGACGAAAATTTCTCGCCGTGCAGCACGCTAACGGACTGCGCAATATCGGACGACTGAGAATCCCGAAGGAAGGTCGCCAGGAACTGCGGAATCACGGAATGATCCCGTGCGGCGATCACCACGACGGACCTGCCCGAGTTGTTCGGCCACTCGATGCCTTCGAGGATCGTATCCGGCAGACCACCGGCCATCGTCAGCTCACCGGTCTGTACATGATCGCTGGAACGTACCTTCCACCATGCGTTCTGCAGAGGCGTGAAGAAGCCCTGCGTGTCCTGCACATGCAGGCCGCCTCCATCGATGCGCACGGGAAGGTCGTTCTTCAGCATGCTCAGGGCCGGCTGATCCTCAACGGTTCCAAGAACGATGTAGTCCTTCTTGGAGTCGCGCTTCATCCCGTCGGCGGTCACAACCGTAACATCGGTGACCGGGTAGCCGGTCTGCGCTCCAAAGTGACCCATCAGCGTCAGGTACTCTTCGATCTCGTCGGTCTGCGCGTTGTCGGGAATGACGACGGCGGTCTCTGACAGATCCTTCATACGGGTGAAGGGATATCCGGCATTGGCGAAGAGTTCGAGATTCGGCAGTACCGCCCAGTGGGGAATATCGCGGATATCGAGATAAGAACCCTTCAGGATGGCGCCCTGCAGATTCAGCGGAGCTGTGTCCTGGCACTTACCCTTCTTCGCGATCTGGAAGACAAACTTCAGCATCAACGAATTGGAGAAGGGCCGCATGTTCACGACCGGTACCGGAATGGGTGTCTGCAGAATGGCGCTGGCGCTTTCCTGGTGCGGCATCGGCGTCGAGCTGACATACGCGCCATTCATATACACCTGCAGCGTGCTCTCGTTGGCCAGGGGCACCGGGTTGTAGCGGTACTCCATATGGAACTCGAGATTCTGCTTCGTCACGCAGTCGTAGCAAAGGTCCGGAGGCACGCGCATGTAGACGCCCAGGGGAACGCTGCCGTCGCCCTGCAGCTCTGCCTGCTGTGTGATATCACCCAGCGTGCGGAGCTGATCGGTCGGCAACCAGCGTGGAGCATCATCCGGCTGGCTGGCAGCCGGATGTTTCACCTGCACGCTGACCTGGCTTCCCTGCCACATCGAACGCTGCAGCGCCAATGCCGTCGCGGCCTTCACCGTGTCTTCCGCGCTATCGCCGGTAAGAATCAGCACCTTCGAGTAGGGATCGCTGGGGTTCGTTCGCATGGCCACCGTGGGCCCACTACTTCCCGTGACACTTAGAGCTGCCGGTAACTCCGACGCATTCTCACTGATGATGATCGCGTTCCCCTGAGGAATGGTGCCGTAGGAGACAGGGAAACGCACCGGGCGATAGTCGGTAAGAATACCGAAGTACGAAGCGACGATCCCCGCGGCCTGCAAACCTTTCGGAGTGGGCTGCGAGAGAAAGACAATCGGGATCGCCGGATGCAGATTCACTGCCGCGTCGTAAAACGGCAGCGGCAGCAGCTTGAGATCATCCTGCAGCGGCAGCAGATTGCCGGCCAGCTCGATCGTCGTGGTGGTGTCTACGTGGTTCCACAAG
>NZ_JBFRCY010000372.1:0-8295 GCF_052113305.1 Terriglobus sp. YAF25 | reverse complement strand
GATCACACCAGGGTTGAGGGAGTTGACGCGGATTTTGCGGGGTCCAAGTTCTTTGGATAGTACCTTGGTGATGGCGTCTACGGCTGCCTTGCTAGCGGAAGAAATCACCGATTTGGCTGGCGCGACCGTATTTACCCTTGATCCGATATTGATGATGCTGCCGCCTTCAGTAGGAAAGAGAGGGAGCGCAGCCTTCGTCGTCAAGAGCAGCCCCAGGACGTTAAGGTTATGCTCGCGATGATATTTCTCGGCGGTGACGTCTTCGAGCGGTCCAAAGGCGTAAATGCCCGCGTTGTTCACCAGAATGTCCACCTTGCCGTATATCTCTTTCGTCTTCGCGAATAGCTCAGCGATCTCTCGCTCGTTAGATACGTCGGCACCGATCGCAACTGCACTACCACCAGCCGCGACGATTTGTGAAACCACCCTATCCGCGCCATCCTTGCTGGTGTGATAGTTCACTATGACCGAAGCGCCTTCCGCTGCGAGCCTCACGGCAATGGCAGTTCCGATACCCTTCGATGCCCCAGTCACGACGGCGACTTTGTTAGCAAGTTTCATTTCTCTCCCTCTCTTTTATCCGCTCACTCCATACCGGAGTGCTCCGGAGTTGTACGAGTGAATGCAGTTCTGCCGTCCTTGAGTGCAATCACGCAACCAATCAGAATCCATTGATTCGACGGGCGTTTAGGTATTTGCGACGAGCCGCCTTTTCAGCATTAGCTGAAACTTCGGCGTCAAGCCTCGGCGCTTTGCGAACTGGTTGGGTAGTCCTGAAGCGAGAGAGTCTGGGGGTATGCAAACACAACAGAGCTTTGAGATGAATAGCGCCTTAGAGGGGTAGATCCGGAAGTGCGAGACGCCGATAGGTGCGAGTAACGTTATGCGGTCTTGAAACCGTGCCGGTTGATTCCCAGTTTTCTTAGTTTCGACTCAAGGGTCTGCCGTGGTATGCCAAGCTTGGTGGCCGCGCCCCTGGGACCTCCGATGACTCCTTCGGCTTCCCGCAGTGCAGCTTCGAGCATTTCTCTTTCGCGCTCCACGAGACTTGCCACGAGTGGGACGGATGTCGATAGTGGTTTCGGGGCCACTCGCGAAAGCCAGGCTTCCTCTACCCAGAAAGTGTCTCCGTCGCATAGGATCACTGCCCGCTCGATCACATTCTGCAGTTCGCGAATATTGCCTGGCCAGTCATAAGCCTGGAACAACTCAAGGGTTTTCTTGTTGATGTTCCGGAACTTCTTTCCCACTTTTGTTCCGTATCGGTCGATCAGGTATTCAACCAGCAAGGAAATGTCGTCCGGCCTGTCGCGCAATGGCGGTATTTGAATGGGAAAGACGTTGAGCCTGTAGTACAAATCTTGTCGGAAAATGCCTTCTGCAACCGCTGCGCTCATATTCCGGTTAGTGGCCGCCAGAACTCGGACATCGACCGCAACCGTTTGACTGCCTCCAATGCGTTCAAACTCCCGCTCTTGAAGAACCCTTAACAAAGCAACCTGAGTTTCGGCTGGAAGTTCGCCGACTTCGTCCAGGAATATCGTTCCTCCGTCCGCCAACTCAAATCTCCCAAGTCGTCGCTGCAAGGCTCCAGTGAATGCACCCCGTTCATGACCGAACAGCTCCGACGCGATCAGATCACGAGGCATGGCGGCACAGTTCACGCGAATGAAAGCACGGTTTGCACGCTTAGACCCCCTATGGATTGCGCGCGCAATCAGTTCCTTGCCCGTCCCGGTCTCACCCAGGATGAGAACCGTAGAATCCGTGGGGGCAACTTTCGAGACCAGTCCCAGCACCGCACTCAATGCGTCAGAAGAGCCCACAATTTCTTCAAACATCGAAGATCGTTCGATCTCCTCTYGCAGCGCCACATTCTCATTTCGCACTCTGTCTTCGGCTTGTTTGCGATCTTCGATGTCTGTACCAGTCGTATACCAGCGAACTACCTTTCCCTGCTCGTCCAGAAGCGGGTTGTAGCGATGCAAGAACCAGCGATACTTGCCGTCCTTGCGGAGAAAACGTTGCTCATTCTCAAATGGAACGCCTTTCCTGAGCGCTTCTGCCCGTTCCTTCTCGACTCTCTCGATATCTTCCGGATGAAAGGCGCGCGCGCGGAACGTCTCAGCTCGAACATCCTCCAGGCTCAGACCGCAGTAGTCGAGCGCCAATCGATTCGCATAGACAATGCGGCCATCTGGTTGCATCACGACGATGATGTGGGGGATGGCGTCCGTAATCAGGCGAAATTCCTGTTCGTCCCGGCGGAGTTGTTCTTGCGACTTCTTGATCTCTTCTAGAGCACTCACCAGTGCGGCCTGAGTTCGTCCCCTCTCAATTGCAATCAGCGCGACGTGTACRGCTCCTTCAATCAACTGGATGTCGTCGGGCGTGGGAGTTCGTGGCTCAGAAGAGTAGATACAAAAGGTGCCGAGAACCTCATCATCTTTCGAGAGAATGGGCTGCGACCATGCCGAACGGAGACCACAACGCAAAGCGACATCCCGCAGCCCAGCCCATAAGGGATCTGTGGCTATATCCGAAGCAATCACCCGCTCTTTTAGAAATGCGGCGGTGCCGCAAGAGCCCACGCAGGGACCGATCGTGACAGGATTGATGAACTCCGCCCACTCCTTGGGGACTCGGGCACCTGCTCCGAATCGAAGCCGCTTGCCATCCGGTTCCATCAGCAAAATGGACGAGATGAAGTCGGAGGACTCGGCGTCAAAGCGGGCGCACAAGCTTTCCATAATCTCCGCGACGCTGGCTCCGTCGGTGATCATTTCCAACGCGCGTTTTTCCGTCAACAGGAGTGATTGAGCCCGTTTGAGGTCCCTGAGTTCGCGCTCTAAACTGTTATGCGCTTGAGGCCGAGTGGAAGGATCGCTTTCTTCTGTCCGGAGTGCATTGGATTCACCAGCGCCGTTGCTGATGGGCGAAGAATCTGTTTCACAGCCAGGCTCCAACGAATTCATAGACTCTCCAGGGCATGGTTAGATTCCCGGCGGGAACACTTCGATACAAGATGTTTTCCGCTACGCCTATACCGTGCTCCTTATCGTACGCGTTAGCGGAGCGTTCCAGGAGATAGCAAAGCCACTCAGTCAAAGCCGAGGTTTCAGCGAACGCTGATAATGCGGCACGGTTTCCGCTTCTAAGTGCTTTCAATTCAGCCGGGCTGATTGGCCCTCACATTGCAATCTATACGCTCGTCGAACGCCACAAGGGGGCAGATGACGCTAAAGATCGAAACACACTTTGACGGAAACAAACTGACACTAAGGCTGAGCGGCCGAATGAAAGAAGAGTGTCTGGAAGATTTGCAGGCTCTCCTCGATAACGCGAGCCCCGAGGCAGTTTTGAACCTGGGCGATGTGAGTTTGGTCGGCGTGGAAGTGGTCCGATTTCTCGCAAACTGCGAAAACGCGGGCGTCGAACTCGTCGACTGTTCCCCCTACATTCGAGATTGGATCAACAGAGAGCGCAACAAGATGAAAAAGACGACGGACTGAGAAAGGAGAGCAAAGCCAGTAAGTCAAGTTCGCAAGAATTCCCTGGTAGATCGTAGCCCGACCGCTCCAGTAAGCGTGTCGCACCCGAGATGGACCAGTAAATCAAATTCTGCCAGGCTGCGCTTTTGGTTAGCCTGCAAGGTTTCACGAAGAGAATGCCGATGAATGTACTAGGAAAGATATACGTCGTAGCACTCCTGGCGCTCAGTTGCGCCTCAACGTTAATTCTCTCGACAAATGCCGTTACTCAGGTTGAGCCTAAGACGCCTGTCACGAATGTGTTGCTTGTGCATGGCGCGTGGGTGGACGGGTCCAGTTGGGCAAAGGTTATTCCTGAGCTTGAGAGCAAGGGACTGAATGTCGTCTCGGTTCAGATTCCGCTCACCTCACTCGCGGACGATGTTGCCGCAACGAAGCGGGCCATTGCTCTTGCGGATGGTCCCGTGCTGTTGATCGGTCACTCCTACGGGGGAGTTGTCATCACCGAAGCGGGTAATGACCCAAAGGTCAGAGGACTCGTATACATTGCTGCCTTTGCGCCAGATGCCGGAGAATCCGCAGTCACTCTATTAAAGAGTGTTCCGCCGTCCCCGGTGGGCGCCGAACTCAGACCCGACGCGTCTGGATTTCTCAAGCTTACGGAAAAGGGCATCGGCGAAGACTTTGCAGAGGAACTTCCGGCAATCGAGAAGCAAATCCTGTTTGCAACGCAGATCCCCAGGTCCGTAAACGCTCTTGGGGCGCCTGTCAGCCAGGCGGCGTGGAAAACGAAACCTTCCTGGTTCGCAATGCGTCATCAATCTTCCAGGAGAAGCGACTTATGACCGATGAAATCCTTACCGAATCAAGCTGCACTGCCACCATTAACGCGCCTATCGAGTTCGTCGATATACCGACATGGCTCTTCAATCTTCCTGATGCTGAATATCAAAGGTGCTCCCCGGCCCACATCGCCGCCGCTGCGACCAGAACGGACGATGGCCGAAGAATGTCGATCAACGTTGAGACGATCGGCGGAGAACTCATGGTGCAACACTACGTCGAAGACATCGGAGAAAAGCACCATTGCCGTGTGCTCTCGAAGTCCGACCTGCTGACGCCCAGCGGGTGGACGACCACGAACGTTCTGTGGGAACTGAGTGTAAAAGCCATCGACGCAGAAACCTGCGAGTTGACCAACCATGTTATCGGCAGCACGACTCCAGAACTTCTCAAGGCCCTGGGTAAACGAGGTGTGCCGCTCGAAATGGCCAAGGCATCGAGAGGAAACGCCACTACTGCTCACAATGCACAGGAAACCCCACTGTTCGCCTTAAGTATCGAGAAGAAAGCGCTCGCGGCGAAGGCCAGGGCTGTCAAGAGCTAGCCGCCCTCATGGCTGAGCAGTTCGTTGCTCAGCTTCATCTCATCGCGCCTTCACACTTGAAGGCGCCAACTCTTCCTTCAAAGGAGCAGCCTTATGACAACAGCAATCTATGAAAAGACGAACACCGCGCTCTTGATCGTCGATCCGTATAACGACTTTATGAGCGAAGGCGGCAAGTTGTATGCGGCCACCAAACCTACAGCCGATTCTGTCGGCTTCTACCAGAACATGCGAAAGTTGATTCCCGCAGTTCGCGCTGCCGGGATTCGAGTATTCATTGTGCCGCATCACCGTTCCAGGCCGGATGATTTCGACAACTGGCTCAATGTCAACCCAGTGCAAATGGACACCAAGAACAGGATGTGCTTTGCTGTCGATACATGGGGCGGAGAGTGGCACCCGGAGTTTGGGCCTAAGCCAGGTGACGTCGTGGTTCACGAGCATTGGGCGCAGAATGGCTTCGCCAATACCGATCTCGACGAACTGCTCAAACAGCATGGAATGCGGAAGCTGGTTTTGGTTGGCTTCATAGCTAATTCCTGCGTCGAAGCGACAGCGCGATTCGGCATGGAACTGGGCTATCACGTCACCCTGATCAAAGACGCAACGGCTGCCTTCAACCCTGAGGGCATGACCGCCGCACGGGTGAATGCGAAGTTGTTTGCCCATGCGGAATTGACGACGGACGAGTTGCTAGCCGCTCTGCCTGAGTCGAAAGCGACTCCAAGCCCGCTTCCAGTCGCGTAGCAGGTCAACAATCCACTCCTAACACTCACAAAGGTAAGAACTGAGGCACCCCGTCATGTCAACGCTACTGAAAGTCGACGTCAGCTCGCGCGGCAACTTGTCCATCTCTCGGAGACTCAGTTCTCTGTTCCTCGAACAATGGAGAGAGGCTCATGCCGATTGTGTGGTAATCGAGCGCGATATCGCCACGACCAACCTCCCGTTTCTGGAGTTTCCGTGGATAGCTGCCAATCTCACCAGATCGTCAGCTCGAACCGAGGAGCAGAAAGCTCTTCTCGTGCCGAGCGATGAGTTGATCGCAGAACTCCAGAAGGCAGATGAATATGTGATCGCTACACCGATGTATAACTTCGGGATTCCAGCAAAACTGAAGGCGTACGTGGATCACATTGTTCGTAGTGGACTGACATTCACCATGAATGCAGATGGCAGTTATACAGGACTTCTGAGCGGCAAGAAGGCCACCGTCATCATAGCGAGCGCGGGCGAATACGGCCCCGACGTTCCTGCAGAAGGACTCGATACCTTGAAGCCTTATCTGCGGGAGATTCTAGGGTTCATCGGGGTGACGGACGTCACATTCATTCAATCCGGTTCCACTTGGAAAGTGGACAGTGGATCTCAACAAGCAGAGGAGCACATCGCGCCCTTGATAGCCGCGGTCAAACTTGCAGCCGGCGGATAAGCCGTCGATAACTCGCACCCTCCGTCGGCTCCAAGGTTGCAAATGTTGCAGCCTTGGAGTACACACCCAAGGGATCGTCAAGCCGCGAACGACGATGCGGTTAACGCAATTCATCGACAACAAGCACTTAGAAAGGACTCAATGGCTACCGCCAAAGAACTCCTGCTTGCATACATGGACCTGATAAGAAACCCCGACGAGGCAATCTCCCTCTTCGCTGAGGACGCCGCCATTGAGATTCCATACCTGGTTGAAGTAGGCCTGCCGGGGCAATTCAAGGGACACGAGGAGATTCTGAATTTCCTCAGACAGATCAATGCGCTTTTCCCAGATGTGGCTTTCATGAAGGTGCAGTTCTTCATGGAATCACCGAATCAAGTGGTGAGCGAATATGAGGTCCATTGCTCAGCGCCATCGACTAAAAGGCAGTATCACCAGTTGTTTTTCGGAAGGCTTGTGGCAGAGAGTGGCAAGATCAAGCTACTGCGCGAGGCACTCAACATCATCAGTGCGGCGCAAACCATTCTTCCCAATGGTCTGTCAGATGTCGCAGTTCAGCGAAGCGCCTCGCTGAAAGTGGCGGAGGAGACACAATGATTCGTGCGGAGGAATTGAAGAAGGTACCGATCTTTGCTTGCCTGACAGATGGGCAGCGCGAGCGTATCGCACAAAATGCGGCCGACCTGCGCGTCCAAAAGGGAGAGTGGCTCATCCGCGAAGGCGAGGTTCCTTCGTTCTTTGTCCTGCTTGAGGGAGTTCTCGAAGTGGAGAAGGAGTATGGCGGAACGAGTCAGGTGAGGGGACGTTACCAGCCTGGGGACTTTTACGGCGAGACCCCAATTCTGCTCGACTCACCAACCATCGCGTCGCTACGTGCGCACGCTCCTTCCCGCGTTCTTCGCATGGACCGGATGCAGTTCAAAGAGCTTCTCGACTCATCGGCGGAGTGTGCCAGTACCATCGTRCATACCATGACCCAGCGCATCACCGCGATCCGCGAGTACACGCAGGACAATAATCCCTTCCGGGTGTTGATAGTGGGTTCGCAATACGACGGCGAATGTCGGAACATTCGGACGTTCTTGTCTCTCAACCGGATTCCTTATGAATGGGTGGACAACGAACGCGATCCAGATCGCGTGCCGTTGTGCGTGATTTCTGACCCTTCAGGTCCATTCGTTCTGGTAGACGACTCTGCGATAGTCAGCCGACCGCTCACGACTCGCAAGGTTGCCGAGGCGCTTGGCCTTCACACAAATCCTAGAAAGAAATCGTATGACGTGGTTGTGATTGGAGGGGGGCCCGCGGGTCTTGCGGCCGCAGTCTATGGAGCATCGGAAGGATTGAGCGTTCTCTTAGTTGAAAAGACCGCTGCCGGCGGTCAGGCGTGCACCTCATCCCGTATCGAGAACTACCTCGGTTTTCCGAACGGCATCTCCGGTGAGGAGTTGGGCGCGCGAGCCGTGAAGCAGGCTGCTCGCTTTGGCGCGGAGATGGTGGTGACCCGCAAGGTTGTGACAATTGAGCCCACGTCCGACGGCTATTGCGTAGAACTCGATGGCGGAAGTCGATTGCAGACAAAAACCGTAATCCTGGCAACCGGAGTGGACTGGCGCAAACTCAATATTGAGGGAATCGATCGGCTCCAGGGAAAAGGCGTGGTGTACGGAGCCTCTCGCATGGATGCGCCATCCGTCGTCGGGAAAGACATATTCATTGTCGGAGGAGGCAACTCCGCCGGCCAGGCGGCCGTGTATTTTTCGAGCTATGCGGCGTCCGTGACGGTGCTCGTGCGCGGGGAGGGACTTGCACAGACAATGTCACACTACTTGATTGCCCAGCTGGATCAACGACACAACATAACAGTGGAAGCTTACACGGAGGTTGTGTCCGTCGACGGAGAAAACTCTCTCCAGTCGATCCATACTTCAATAAGCGGCGCGCCTCCCCTTGAACGCAGCGCGGACGCCCTTTTTGTCATGATC
>NZ_JBFRCY010000371.1:0-4547 GCF_052113305.1 Terriglobus sp. YAF25 | reverse complement strand
GTTCTCCGTTACCGGCTGCCCCGCCTGGTTTTCAAAGTCAGAATGATAGATTTCGGCGCAATTCACCTCGTTGAAGACCACCGGCCGGTTGTAGGTGGCGAGCTGCTGGAACAGATCGAAGTTCGGCCGCACCCCTCCCCAGTAATTATGAGGATTCGTTCCGTACGTTTCGTAGTAGTGATACGAGATCACATCGAAGGCAACACCCTTCGAGGCCATAAAGTCCAGAAAACCGAACATGGTCGATGTCGTATTCAGGGTTCGCCGAAGGCTCGTACCGTTTTCGAGATTAATCTGGCCGATCGCATCGGAGATGCCTTTCAGAACAGACGCCCATTGATTCATGAGAGGTGTATCGAATTCGGCGGCGGTCCATCCCTTGCCAAACAAACGGTTACCGCTCGAATCCGTAACCTTCAGGTTGATCTCGTTGCCCATCTCCCATTCCTGAATATCGTTCCGGAACTGACTCACAAAGCCGTACGTGCGGTTGTATCCCTGCGCGTAGAGGGCAGCGGCGTCCCCGGCTGGATACTTGCCGGCGTCGGTTGGGTCTCCATATTGAAAGGCAGTGAAAATGATCGGCTTAAGGGTGATGCCGTATTGACTGGCCGCCGTCACCATATCGTGCACCATCGGAGCCAGGGTGGATTCAGTGTCCGTGGTGATATTCACATTAAACCGGTAATCTTTGACCCCTCTCGCCTGCAGGAGTTGGAACACCGTATTGATACTGATGGACCTGCTGTTGGGGCCGTTGACTCCCCACGAAGGAACAGCAGCCATCGCGTGAACAGGCATGGTGATCTCGATCAAGCTGAAGCAGAGAAGTACGGTCATGATGCGTTTGAGGCCTGCCATAGGTACTCCTTTTGAAGGGTTAGCTTGCATTGCCCCTGAGGGGGATGTGAGGCTGAATAAGTTCTGCTATGACGTCGAGGACTGTTCCATCAAGCTCCTCGTAGCAGAAAAAAGCTAGCAATCCATCTCTCACGAACGCGTGACGGAGCGCCGATATTTCTCCGAGGTTTCTCTTCAGCAGGAAAACCTCAGGCAATTGCCGGCTGGCGGCAGAGTTTTGGTACACTTCCGCTGTCTCCGGCCCCAGGCTTCCCCCGTCCTATAACGTTGCCGGTACGGTAGACGCTGAAAACAGGGTCTCAATAGTGGATGGCGATTTCTTCATCAATGACTGGCTTGTCCAGCCGCAGATCAACACCATCGAGAAGGAAGGCCAGAGCTGGCACCTCGAACCTAAGGTGATGCAAGTCCTGGTGTATCTTGCCTTCAATCGCGATAAAGTCTGCTCGAAAGACAAGCTGATTGAAGCCGTCTGGCGCGACACTTTTGTCGGTGATGACGCGCTGATCCGTTGCATCTCCGAGATTCGTTACGTCTTCGGAGACGATGCCCGCTCCCCGCAGATTATCCAGACCATCCCCAAGGCGGGATATCGCCTGATCGCCTCCGTTAATATGGATATGAATCCGGCGCCCCTCATCCCTCCCCATCAGAACGGAGGTCGCTCGCCCCTCGCTGAAGCAGCTCTTCCTTTTCCCAACGGAAAAGGATCGATCGCTGTTCTCGAAGAAGTCTCTGCGCCTCCCTTCCCCGAAGCAGCGGATGAGGAGATGCTCCCTTCCCCCGCCTCCGAACGGGAGGGAAAAAATGCCTCCGTGGCTTCGATTCCGCGGCGTTTCTGGGCTGTTCTTGTAGCGACCATTGTTATGGGATTTGCCATCGGATTTTTCTTATCACGCCCTTTACGGGCATCGGCTGTGCAGCGTTTCTGGAGTTCTGTTCTCAACACGCCGGAGAGCGCCATCCTCTGCGTCGCAGATCAGAACAAATACACCTTTATTACGCTGAGAGATGCTGCTGATCCCAGCCGCCAGGTGGTTCTGAATGACACGCTCTCGACGGTCGTGATCGACGATCTCGATGCGATTGTGCGCGTCGCCTCAGCCGTTCAAGCCCAGGGGAAGAACTACATTCTAAAAGGCCATGAGGCCACAAATCTAAGTGAACTTCGGAGCGGACCGGGAATCTATGTCGGCGCATTCGACAATGCGTGGACACTCCGGCTGACGAAGCCCTTGCGATACCACTTTGCAAACGATGCTCAAATGACGCAGTTCCAGATCGTCGACAGCGCCACCCCATCCGCAAGACCATGGACCATCGATCGCACCCAACAGCTCGAGACGAATAACTACAAAGATTACGCCATCGCCGCGCGGTTCACTGACGGCATGACGGGAAGACCAGCCGTCATTGTCGCCGGAATCGGACGAGGCGGAACCATCGCTGCAGGCGAGTTTCTTACCAAATCAGAACACCTGGCGCCGCTGCTGGATGCGATGCGATCCGCCGGCAACAAGACGAACTTTGAAGTCGTGCTCAGCACCCAGATTATCGACGGTCATCCGGGGACACCGAAGGTCGAAGCCTCCTACTTCTGGTAATCGAGCAACGCCGAATCTCTATTTTCCGCTTCCCTTCACCGGCCAGGTCGTCATACCGCCTTTGCGGTACGCGAGATTGCCGATATGCCCGGCGTTGGCGGCCGCGATACCGGCCTCGACGGGTGCGTTCGGCTCCTGGCGACTCACGATGCAATCGAAGAAGTTACGCATATGCGTGACCGTGCCGTCCACAAAGCTGTCTTCCTTCAGCACGGGATTCTCATTCGACTTCACACTCTCTCGCCACAAGCTCATGCCGGAACGCTTGAGCTTCAGGGTGGCTTCCGTTCCTCGGAACTCGAGCCCGCCGTCATCGATCGACGAGCTCATCATGCCCTCATAGACAACATCGAAGCCGGGATAGCGAAAGGCTGCCTGGATGGTATCGGGGCAGTCCCACTGGGTGAAGACGTGCTTATCGCCAAGCATCGTCGCCATGGATGGCTCATTGGCCTTCATGGCCCAATGGACAACATCAATCCAGTGACTAAAGAGATCGGTCATCGCGCCGCCGCCAAAGTCCCAGAACCAGCGCCAGCGGCTGAACTTCTCCAGGTCAAATGGCTGATCCTTCGCTCCGCCGAGCCATTGTTTCCAATCGAGTTGGGCAATATCGACCGGTTTAGGAACCCAACTTACGTCGTAGTTCTGCCACCAGTAGGTTCGCACCTGAGTGACTCGGCCCAGAGCCCCTCCCTGAATCAGGCTGACGGCGTTGCGGAAATGCGACCAACTCCGCTGCTGGGTACCGCACTGCAAGATCTGCTTGCAGGAGCGAACAGCTTTCACCAGTACAGCGCCTTCTTCCAGCGTGTGTGTCACCGGCTTTTCAAGATACACATCCTTCCCGCCGGCGAGAGCAGCCTCTGCGATACGGACATGCCAGTGGTCAGGAGTCGCAATGATGACGGCGTCGATGGTCTTGTCATCGAGCAGGCTGTGAAAGTCATGATGCACGGTGGCGTCGGCAGCTCTTGACCTCTGCTTTACTTCTTCGCACCGGGGTGCATACACATCACAAACCGCCACTATCTCGAAGGGGACTCCGGTTCTTTCAGCCGCATCGAGCAGGCCGCGCATACGGCCACCGGCTCCAATCACCCCAAGCCGCAATGTTTTGTTCGCTCCCAGAACGCGAGTTGCGCTTAAAGCGGTCATTCCCCCGGCGATAAGAAAATTGCGACGGCTGATTCCAGTCTCCACGGATGCTCCTTTTCTCTTGCGCAACCGTTTTACCATCATCCCGGCGGCAGGGCATCTCCACATGACAAATTCCCCGGAAAGGCGTCCAATAAGACTGGAATAGAAAAATATGCCCATGAACGATTACCGTTTGAGCAATAGCTACCCCACCGTCATCGATGTCCCGCGCGAGAGTGCCTCCGCGCTGCTGGCCAAAGTGCTTGGCATTACAGCGCTTGGCTTCCTGATCACGGCCTTCGGCGTGGCCACGGCTCCGGCCGGCGGAAGCTTTATCGGCTTCATCGCCGTCTTTGGATTGATCTTCGCCATTAACTTTGCTCGCCGCGGGAATCCGGCGCTGGCGCTCGGCCTATTCCTTTGCCTGGCCTACTTTATGGGCTGGGAGATCGGCCCGCTGATCCATCGCTACATCCGCGCTTTCGGCTCGACGATCGTCTTCAATGCCGCCGGCACCACCGGTTGCGGCATGGCGGTGATGGGCTGCGTTGCGTATCTCTTCAATATCAACTATCGCCGCGTCGCCGGCATCGGCCTCGCCGCCCTGCTACTTCTGGTGATCGCCGGCATCGCGAGCATGTTCTTCCACTTCATGACGCCGGATACCTATAGCTGGTTGACCCTCGGTGTCTTCTCACTGCTCACGGTCGCAGACTTTGCACGCATCCGTGCCGGCGGCGACGGAGCTTCCGCGGTCTCACTTGCGCTCTCCATCTACCTCGACGGCATCAACATCTTCATGGCGGTCCTGCAGTTGATGGGCGGCCGCCGCAGCCGTGACTAGAGCATTTTCCCTGTAGGTGAAGGGTAGGGCTTCTGTATCTATGGGGCGTTTTCCGCAATGAAAACGCCTCTGCACACCCCTTCCGAGATACCCAGCAA
>NZ_JBFRCY010000370.1:0-6237 GCF_052113305.1 Terriglobus sp. YAF25 | reverse complement strand
TCGCCGGTCTGGTCGCGGGCGCCAGCAAAGGCGAAGGCCTCGGCAACCAGTTCCTCGGCCACATCCGCTCCACCGATGCTGTTGCGCACGTCGTCCGCTGCTTTACTGATGACAATGTCGTCCACGTTGCCGGCGGCGTTAATCCGCTCAGCGATATCGATGTCATCAACACCGAGCTTCTGCTCGCCGACCTCGAATCCGTCGAGAAGCGGCTGGTGAAGACCGAAAAGGTTGCCAAGAACTCGCAAGACGCCAAGGTGAAGAGCGAGCTCTCCGCGCTGAAGAAGCTGCAGGCCGTGCTTGGCGAGGGCAAGCCCGCGCGCGTTGCCGACCTCACGGAAGACGAACTGATCGCCAGCCGCGAGCTCTTCCTCATCACCCAGAAGCCCATGCTCTACGTCGCCAACGTCGACGAGGCCGGACTGACCGAAGGCAATGAGTGGACAGCACAGGTGGAGAAGCGCGCCGCCGAAGACGGCAGCGAGGTCGTGCGTATCTGCGGCGCGATGGAGAGCGAAATCGCGCTCCTCGATCTGGAAGAGCGCAAGGAGTTCCTCTCCGCTATGGGGCTGGAAGAGCCCGGCCTCAACCGCCTGATCCACGCTGCCTACAAGCTGCTGCATCTGATCACGTACTTCACCGCCGGTGTCACCGAAGTCCGCGCCTGGACCATCAAGCGCGGTACCAAGGCTCCGGGCGCGGCAGGCGTGATCCATTCGGACTTCGAGAAGGGCTTCATCCGCGCCGAGGCTTACCACTGCGACGATCTCTTCGCTCTTGGCAGCGAACAGGCCGTCAAGGAGAAGGGCCTCTACCGCTCGGAAGGCAAGGAGTACGTCGTCAAGGACGGCGACATTCTCTTCTTCAAGTTCAACGTCTAGCTTCAAGACGCGGTCGCGTTTCAATGCAAGAATAGTTTCTATATCCACATCATCTCCGTGGACAAGAGGAACCGTTCCGATGTCGATGACGCGCCGTACCCTGCTTGCATCGGCGCTGGGAGCAGCCGCAACCGCGGCCGCCCCGGTGCTGACTGCCGCCACCACCTCCCGCCGGCCAAACATCCTCTTCATCCTGGCCGATGACATGGGATGGGGCGACCCCGCCGTCTACGGCTCCGCCAAGATCAAAACCCCGAACATCGACCGTCTCGCGGCGCAGGGCATGCGCTTCACGCAGGGCTACGCCGGGGCTCCGGTCTGCGGTCCATCGCGTTGCACGCTGATGACCGGCCTGCACGGCGGCCACGCGCGTGTCCGCGACAACTTCGCTCTCGCGGCGGGCAAGGTTGGCCATAAGGGCAAAGAAGAGATTCGTCGCGCCAGCCTGCTTCCCGAAGACCGCACCGTGGCCGACTACCTGCGCCCGGCGGGCTATCGTACTGGTCTGATGGGCAAATGGCATCTCGATGGCTACGATCCCGAGGCCACGCCGAATCGTCATGGCTTCGAAGAGTTCAAAGGCTGGCTGACGCAGCGCGAAGAGACGCAGGGCTACTGGCCGGCGAAGCGCATGCGCAATGAGGAAGAGATCGAGATCCCCGAAAACGCGAGCGGCCGCCAGGGCCGCTACGACACGGTGATGATCACTGAAGACTCCATCGACTTCATCACGCGGCACAAGGACGAGCCCTTCTTCCTCTACACCGCCTTCGACAGCCCGCATAGTCCCTACACCGCTCCGGACTTCGGGCCTTACGCCGAGGAGAAGGGCTGGTCTGACGATGAGAAGACCTACGCCTCGATGATCTGGTGGATGGATAAGGGCATCGGGCAGATCCTCGACACACTGAAACGTCTGCACCTGGATGAAAACACGGTCATCTTCTTCGCCTCCGACAACGGTCCGCGCTCCGAACCCACACCGGCGCAGACGCGCGTCATCGACTTCTTCGACTCCAACGGCAACCTGACCGGCTACAAGCGCGACATGTACGAGGGAGGCATTCGCGATCCGCTAATTGTTCGCTGGACTGGCCAGATCAAGGCCGGCTCCATCAGCCAGATGCCTGTCTACTTCCCCGACTTCCTGCCCACGGCACTCGACCTCGCCGGAGCTCCATCAGAGCCCACCGACGGCATCAGCATCCGGCCCTATCTGCTGAGCGGACGCACCGGCGAAGACCGTTTCCTCTACTGGGAGTTCTACGAGCCCGTCTACCGCCAGGCCGGACGCCTGGGCAAATGGAAGGCAGTGCGTCTGAAGAAGGGCGCAAAATTGGAACTTTACGATCTGAGCGTCGATCCCTGGGAAAGCAAGAACATCGCCGCCCAGCATCCCGACATCGTCGCCCGTATGGACGAGGAGATGAAGAAGGCCCACCGCGAGTCACCCGAGTACCCGGACAATCCTCCAGCCAACGGAGCCAAAGCGCCCGAATAGCCCAAGCACCGGGTGCCCCATGTCTCGATTCTGGGACGTGGGTATTCGCGCTCCGCGCGAACCGTTTTTGCTTTCGTCAGGAACCGGAATCATCAACATCCCACTACCGTTTTCCAGCGTTCCGGAAGGTTCCGAACCAAGCCCATCCAACTCACGTGGGAAAATAGAGACATTGTGAGCGACGAATTTCCTAGAATCAAACGCCTTCCGCCCTATGTCTTCAACATAACCGGCGAGCTGAAGGCGGCGGCGCGTAAGCGCGGCGAAGACATCATCGACTTCGGCATGGGTAATCCTGACGGCGCGACGCCGCAGCATATTGTCGACAAGATGATCGAGGCGGCGCACAAGACGCGCACGCATCGCTATTCGCTCTCGAAGGGGATTCCCCGTCTGCGCAAAGCCATCTGCAACTGGTATGCGCAGCGCTACAACGTCGAATTCGATCCCGCGACCGAGGCCATCATGACCATCGGCTCGAAGGAGGGCATCGCCCACTTCTGCCTGGCCGTGCTCGACAAGGGTGACACCGTGCTGGTGCCCAACCCCAGCTACCCGATTCACATCTACGGCCCTGTGATCGCAGGAGCCGATGTACTTAGCATTCCCATCACTGACTCGACCGACGAGTTCCTGTCGCGCATTCAGGACGTGATTCCGCGTATGACGCCGCGCCCCAAGGTGCTGATCGTCAACTTCCCTGCCAATCCGACCGCACAGTGCGTCGATCTTCCCTTCTTCGAGAAGCTGGTCTCCATCTGCAGGGAGTACGGTGTGTGGCTGGTGCACGATCTCGCCTACGCCGACATCGCCTTCGACGGTTACACGCCTCCCAGCGTCATGCAGGTGCCCGGAGCCAAAGACATCGCCGTCGAGTTCTTCACGCTTTCGAAGAGCTACAACATGCCCGGCTGGCGCGTTGGCTTTATGGTCGGTAATCAGAAGCTCGTCGGCGCTCTGGCCCGCATCAAGAGCTACTTTGACTACGGCACCTTCACGCCGATCCAGGTCGCCAGCATTCTCGCCCTGGAAGGCCCGCAGGACTGCGTCAAAGCCATCTGCGACAACTACCGCTCACGCCGCGACGTCCTGGTCCACGGCCTGAACAAGCTGGGCTGGCCGGTGGATCTGCCGAAGGCAACGATGTTCGCCTGGGCTCGCATTCCCGAGCAGTATCGCCATCTGAAGTCGCTCGAGTTCTCAAAGCTGATACTCGAACAGGCCAAGGTCGCGGTAAGCCCCGGCATCGGCTTCGGCGAGTACGGCGATGAGTACGTTCGCTTCTCACTGATCGAGAACGAAGAACGGACTCGCCAGGCGCTTCGTGGCATCAAGCACATGTTCTCGAAGCCCATCGGCGACTAAAGAATCTGGCTAATCTTTTACAAGTTGTCATCCTGAGCGTTCGGGGTCCCCGGCGAACTTGTTCGCTGGGGTGATTAGCGAAGGACCTGCTTTTAGACGGAGCCAACGCGACAACCCAAGCACCGCACCCGCTGCCCCATTCTTCGCGGTGTTATCGCGAAGCGTGGGGTTTAGGGTGGGTATCCCGCTATGCGCGACCGTTTTTCCAAACGTCAAACGACATGCGTAGAGAAGCAGATTTCTCCGCTCCGCTGCGAAATGACAAAACAAGGATTCGAAGGTAGCTCCATATGAATGGGCACCCACCTATTCAACCATTCAACAATTCAACAATTCAACTATCGTGGCCGAAGGCCACGTCCTGGCTTTTAAGCCAGCTCCGCCGACACCGCAGGCTCTTCCTTCGCCGGCCGCTGTACATCGCTATGCGCGTAGTACATCTCCGCAATCGCATCGTGCAGCTTCTTTGTGACAGCCTCAGCATCTCTCGTCGTAAGTCCGGTGGTGTCGATCGGATCCCCGTCGATGGGTACCTGGCCAGAACGCGTGAGATGCCATCCAATAAACGGAATCTTGAAGAGATAGTGATTCGCCAGGATGCGGAACTGGAATGGCAGATTGCCAAAGAGCGCCGGTGTATCCATGTAGCTGATGTGGTTTGACGCGTACACTCCCACACGGCCCAGTTTCTCGCGGCCGATGATGGTCATCGGCGAGAACGCGAGCATCAGCAGTGACTTCGCCCACACCTGCGCAATGGCATGCTGCTGCCGCCCGCCCTTATCCCACAACGACGTAATCAACGAGATGATGCCAAAGAACGCGGTGGACGCCACGATCAACGGCGCCAGCAAAACGTATGTCAGAAGCTTCTGTGCGGTGGTCGGTTTCGCCATCGTAGTCAGTTACATCTCTTTCCTCAGAATATGACGCACCTCGCCAATCAAATAAACCGAACCGGTCACAACCACGAGTCCGCCGGCTGGCGYAACGGCGCGAGCCTGCTCCACGGCAGCGGCAACGTCGGGCGCCGTCTCAGCAGGGATATCCAGACGAGCGGCAGCCTGCTTCAGGTCATCGATCAACGCGGCGCGCGGATTCATCATCGGCATCAGCACAATGTGATCCTGCACGCGATCGGCACTTGCATCGAAGAGCGGGAATAGTATCTGCGCAATGCCGTCTACTGCTTTGTCCCGCAGACAGGAGAAGAGCAGCGTGCGCGGCCGCGACTCCGGAAGCTGGCCCAACGCGGAGCGCAGTGTCCATGCGCCGTCAGGGTTATGAGCCACATCCAGCAGGAACTCCACACCGCCGCGGGTCAGCACCTCTAGACGTCCCGGCCATTCTGTCTGGTGAATCCCAGCGGCAATGCTGCCGGCAGTGATCTTCGCAAAGTCATGATGCTCGCGAAGCTCGACTGCGGTGGCAATCGCAAGTGCGAGATTGCGCTGTTGGTGTGCTCCCCCCAAGGGAGCATCGATGATGACATCTTCCCCAAGCACACGCAGGGGATACACATTGCGGAAAGGACTTGTCTGCGCCAGGCCGCGGTCAGGAATATAAGCAGCGGCATTGACGCCACGCACCTCCAGGGGCACCGCGACTTCACCCAGAGCGTAGTTCGCCTCAGGATGCTGCGGCAGCGTGACCATCACGCCGTTCTTGCGCAGAATCCCGGCCTTCTCCTTCGCGATGTGCGTCAGTGTTGGTCCGAGGTAGTCCATGTGATCGAGCCCGAGATCGGTAATCACCGAGACGACGGGTTCGACGATATTCGTCGCATCCAGACGCCCGCCCAGGCCAACCTCCAGCACGGCAATCTCAACCTTCTGCTCCGCGAAGTAGAGGAAGGCGATCGCGGTCATCACCTCAAAGAAGCTGGGAGGATGCGGCAACTCTCCAGCAGCGACCAGACGGTTCGACGTGTCATCCACACGGAAGTAGAGCTGTGCGAAGGTCTCGTCACCAATCAACTCATTGCCAATGCGGATGCGCTCATTGATACGCTCCAGGTGCGGCGAGGTGTAGAGTCCGGCGCGATAACCCGAGGCGGTCAGAACACTGGCCAGCGCCGCCGCCGTCGATCCCTTGCCATTCGTGCCTGCAATCAGCACGGACGGGAAGGTGGTCTGCAGATCGCCCAACTCGGCCATCAACCGGCGCATATAGGCGAGGTCGAACTTGCGGCGGGRCGCACCCGGCTGTGGCGGCGCAAGCTCGTGGCCACGGGCGTAAAGCTGTTCGACGGCAAGCTGGTAGGACATGACGGGCTCCCCCCCTATTTTAGGCGTGCCATCAAACCCCTGATGTCAGCGTTCGATGACACGTCTTATGACCACCTACCACCAAGGTGGAATAGGGAATCCCACCACCGTTCGCGGCCGCTTGCCGAAGTGGAATGTTCACCGGAGCACCTTCGAGAGATTCTGACTCTGGCAGGAGCGGGAAGACGCTCCGCAGAAAAGAGGCACACAGTATGCACGACAT
>NZ_JBFRCY010000369.1:0-4553 GCF_052113305.1 Terriglobus sp. YAF25 | reverse complement strand
GTTCTGCTCCGCGCGGAACTTCAAATGGAACGTGGGCGTCGGCGAGCGTTCTTTTGGCGCGGACGATTCGCTGAGCGACAGTGGCTTCTGAAACCAGAAATGCCCTGGCAATTTCTGTGGTGGTCAAACCCCCAAGTAAACGAAGAGTCAATGCGACACGGGCCTCCGTGGTGAGAACAGGGTGGCAGGAGATGAACACCAGGCGCAAAAGGTCGTCACCGATATCGTCATCTAGCGCCGTGTCGTAGTCCGGCACCAGCAACTCCCTTTCCTCCAGTTCGCGACCGAGTTCGGCTTGCCTTTCGCCTAAGCGTTTATTTCTCCGCAGGAGGTCGATCGCCCGATACTTTGCCGCCGCCATGAGCCACGCTCCAGGATTATCGGGGATACCGGAATCCGGCCACTGTTGGAGAGCACTGACAAGAGCATCCTGTGCGAGTTCCTCAGCCAGACCAACATCACTCACGATCCGCGTGATGCCCGCGATAATCCTGGCTGACTCAATTCGCCAGATCGCGTCGACCGTTCGATGTGTATGGGTGGTCATTTCGACTACCGATGACACTATCACCCCGCGCGTGCAGCCTGCTTTTCAGCGACGGCCTCAGTCGACCGGCCTTTGGTCTCGAAGACAAACTCGGCGGTGTTATGGCCTTCGAATGGTTTGATGAACCAGCCGTTTTGAGATTGCCTCAAAGCAGGCTCGAGACTTCCGAGAGGGGACAAATGTCGAGGCCGAGATTCCCTTCGACCTTTCCATCGCGCAGGACCTTGACGAAGCGAGAACCCCATTCGATTGCTTCCTCTCGTGAGCGGACCTGAAGCATACAGAACCCGCCGACGATTTCCTTGGACTCTGTGTAAGGTCCATCCGACACGCTAATTTTGCCTTCTCTGAATTGCAGGCGTGCACCCTTCGAACTTGGCCGAATTGATTCGGCCAACATAAGTATCCCCGCTTCTATCATGTCTTGAGTCCATTTCCTGATCGTCTCGGAACCAAAGTCAGGATCGCTCTCGTGAGCTTTGTCCAGCTTGTACATCATCATGAACCGTGTCATTTGTCCCTCCGGTTTTGGGCAGAGACCCAGGTCCCATGGCTCCTTGACTAAGCCGATATCAACTTCATCAACCGTTCCAGCCAGGCGCGAGGCCCATTGGATCGCCTGCTCCATGGATTCGAGCCGGACGATAGCGAAGCCGGCGATAAAACCATTCCCACCGGGAAAAGGTCCGCGAGTCAAAGTGGGCTTCCCTTCAGAAAATGCGAGGCGCACGCCCATCGAACTCGGCTGAAGTCCTTCGGCAGCAAGCAACGCACCGGATCTACCCATCTCCTCCATCAGCTTGCCCATGTTGCCTATCAGTTCAAGGGTGGGTGGGATGCCAGCTTCTGATTTCTCGTCTGCTTTGTGGATCAAAATGATTCGCATTGTTAAAGCTCCTTATCCATTCGCTCGCGGTTTGGTTGCAGGGCAATCTCAGCCCGACCAGGCGACCAAGCTTCCATAAACGTCAAAGAGTCTGCCTGACCAGATCGACGCGACTGTGCCCCATCTCTCGGTTGTCAGTTGTTCATTTGCTGGCTAGCTCCTCAGAGGAAAGAGCTTCAGCAGGCGGTCATCTCGCAAAAGAAGTCCTGACCACATCAGAACCCCAAAGATCGCGGGGAATAGTGTTTCAAAGAGCGGATCGTTTACGCGCACATTCGCCGAGACGGCGCCTCCGAGGTACGCGGTCAATAGTACCGCTCCAAAAATTGAGGTACGGGGGATGGCGTAAATCACGGTGCAGACCAACAAAAGGATGGCGATACCGGGAGCGAGGCTCGCGGAATACCCGAGCCGAGCGAAAGCCTCCAGGACGGGAGAAATTTTCAACAGTTTGCCTGCGGCGTCGAATAGCAAAAACAGGATGGCGATGACGGTGATAACGCGTCCGGCCCAGAGCCTTTTCCTTGAGAAATGGGGGGCTGGGGCGCTCGATTGCGCGGATTCGATTGCTGACTGCATGAGGTTCTCTCCGGTTGTGGCTTATGAGGGGAAAGAGATCAATGGACAAACCAAAATCCCGCTCTATATATGCGTCGAACGGATTCTTCCAAAATCGACATGCCCGGAGTTTTAAAGCAGATTTTTTCTCCTTGACTCTTCGAAGTGGAGCGTAATTTCCCAATTAGCTTTGATATCGGAGGCATCAAGCACTACCGCATGGGCTACGGTTAACGGGTTCTCAGTGTTCGACGGCAGCCTAAATGTTGTAGACCGGAAGGGCTTGCTGGCGAACGAGCATAAATCCTGCTTCGACTCTTACCGCCAGCACTTAGTTCCTCAAAACGCATCGCCAAATTTCTGGCGTTAGGGTTTGACACCCGGCTCGGTGGTCTGGCCCGGTACCGTCGCGCGGATGCTGCCAGGTCTCCAGCCGCGAGCAATAGTCAGATCCTGAGCCACTTTGGCAGTCATTGCGGTAATGTTCACGTATCCCGCGCGTCCGTATAACGCGGGCACATACTGCCCATCGCGCACAGTTGCATAGTGCTTCCAGGCATCAAGCGCGCTGTCGAGGTGGCGGATCGCGGAGGCCTGCTGGCTGGCATCACTGGTCAGGTCATATAGCCCAAGGTCGCTTGCCGCGTGAATCTTTTCTGCGTAATAGTGTGCCAGCCATGCCAACGATTCRCAGTCTACGAGGGTCTTGCGAAACTCCACGGCATTGGCACCCGGAGTCTGCATCCGCAACGCCGCGACCGACTGCAGGGTGGCTCGCGACTCCTCCTCAAGGGCATCCGCTATCTGCAACGGGGTAGTCTTCGTCATTGGCCGCTTCTCGAGCACATTCGTGCGCCACTGGCGGATGTTCAGCACGTTCGCGCCCGGCATCGACTCACCCTCGGCAAAGTCGAGGACGGTGTAGTAGTTCTTGTCCGCGGGCCTCTTCGACGAAGACTCAGGGAACCACTTGATATCGATGTCGCCCCAGAAGAATCGGGTGATCAGCGGCATGGTCTGCGACGCAGACTGGAGCGCGCGATAGAGCCCAAACGCGCTCACACCGGGAAAACGGGCCGCCAGCACCTCCTGAAAGTGCGTGTCCGGGATCGTGGGGTCGTAGCTCAATCTGCCCATCAGCATGAAGCTGTACCACTGCTTCTGAATGACCAGTTCATGCGGACCCGGACCGGGATCACGGTCCAGGAACTCGCGCCCCAGACAGTATCCGTCCGCGYCCATCATGTAGCCGCCGGAGACCTCGGCGGGCGGCATATTGTCCACATAGTCCCGCAGGTAGTCCGGATCGCCGAAGCGGAACGAATAGATGTCATCGTTGCGGACCTCCAGCCACATCTTTTTCCCAGGAGGAAGAACGTCCAGCGCCTCCTGGATCATGGGCGGGTTGGCGATCGAATACATGTGCGCGACGGAGTATTTGTAGCTGAAGTCGACGGGACCGGAAAAGTCCTTCCAGCGCTGCATGATCTGACTGAGGCTGGTCTGATGAAAGCGATGGATGATGTGGAACTTGCGATGTGGCTCCTGGCGCAGCGCATTCCGCGCTCCCTCGCCGTAGGTGGCCCAGACCCAGTCTTCCTTCGCGTCATCCGTGGCTCCGGGCATGTTTTCACCCGAGGTGATCCCCATGCCGTCCAGCAGCGGATAGGTCTTAATGAGCTCGCGGACCGAGTCGCGCGTATAGGCGACGGTTGTGGCATTGGACATCGCATCCGTGATGTTGTATTTTCCGGTTGCTCCGTGGGTGAAGACATTCCACGTGAAGATGTAGACTGCGATACCTCGATCGTGCGCGTACTCCATCACTTCCCGCCAGAAGGCAATCTTCTGATCCATCGTCATCTTCTTCACGACGGCATGATCGGTATACGCTCCGTTTGCGTCGGTCTTTCCCTGCCACACGTCATCGAGCGCGACGTCGGGAAACTCCGGCACCTTGACCATCGATGGAAACGGATGTTCGCTCCACAGCGAGAGCAGGTTGTAGCGGTCGCGGGCCATCTCATCGATAAAGTCGTGCCAAAAGTCCATCGACCACATCTCGGGGATATTGCTCTGCGATGCCGTGGTTCTGTCGGAGTAGGTGGGGGTCCTCCAGTCCAGGGGCAGGTTGAACTTGATGCCGCGGTCGAGAACATGCGGTGTGTGAAGACGATGGTCGGAGACGAGTTCTTTCAGCGTGCCCAGGCGCAACGCCTCGGCGATATCCAGGCCACCATACATGGCGCCCGACGCATCGCCCGACGTTACGACGACCGTGCCATCTGAAACCCTGCTGAACCGGTAGGCCTGCGCCCCGAGCGAGCGGTCGGTCTTGAAAGTCACGCGAGGCTCGGCAACGGCTGCGGCCTTCGCTGCTGCGCCGATCTCCCGCGTCGCAAACTCCGTGGGCATAGCATGGGCAACCCTGGCACCAACCGCGGTTGCCGCGAACAATATGTACGAAAGCACATGGATCTTCATTGATCACCACCAGGTTTCCGGTTGCACCAACATAATAGCCAACTATTTCGCAGTATTCATGTGCTCAATGTTCATAAC
>NZ_JBFRCY010000368.1:0-4555 GCF_052113305.1 Terriglobus sp. YAF25 | reverse complement strand
ACTCAGAACCCATGGGTAGCTGATCGACGCGCTTGGCAAGCATGGGGAGGACTGGCGGATCGACGGGAAGATCGAGTTTACGTTCATCCTTCACGTTGAGCCTCCTCCCGCCGTCTTCCATGCACCGTAGGATGCTTCAGACGAGAACGACGTTCCTGTGCGAACGAAGGCGGCCCTTGGCCGGGACCGCTATCTGCTGCTGAGTACGGCAACTCCGTAGGCGGGCAAGCTCACACTCGTGACGGACTCACCATTGTGCAGGATGTCTTTGCGTGCCTTCGGAGTCGGCATTCGCGCGCATTCACGGGAATGCCTGATTCAAGCGGAACTTCCCCGGACAACAGGCTCGCGCTCAATGGAACTCTTCGGAAGAGACTACACGCCCGGTTTGTTAACCGTCAGTATCGATGCCCGCAGGAATGCCCGAAAGGAGGACACGTGCTGCTCGATGCAGCCGTATCGCATTTTTCCTGTAGGTGTATTGCAGGGCTTGTGCATCTATGGGCGTTTTCCGCAATGGAAACGCCGCTGCACGCCGCTCCCGGGGATACCCAGGAAAAATGCTCTAACGCTCGTGGCAGTGCCAATTTGGTTCTCAACGTTCAATAGTTTTTGTTGCGGACGCCCAGAACCGCGTTAAACTCTTTCATCTTAGTTCCGATATACAGCATGTCTCACAGAGGGGAGATTGAAATGCAGACCAATGTAACTGATAGCCGCCAGACAACCTGGCTTTCGATTCTTCTCATGCTGTTGATCTCTGGAATCTGGTCTAGCTTCCAGTGATAGAGGATCTACGATACTTCCTTTGAAGAATGGTCTGTGCCTCGTCCTCTAATCCGTAGATCCGGCCAGGACTTTCTTTACGCTCTCCGGCAGGGGCGTCTCACTCACCGCCAGCAGATTGGCTACCTCCCACTGCTCCCGGTCGGTCAGAACGTGCTTGAATGAGGGCATGGCGGTCAGCCGGACTCCGTTCTCTACAAACCAGTGATACGCCGCCGCCCGGTTGGCTGAATCCGGCGGCCGGTTGCCCGTGGCGTGATGGCGAAAGAATTGCGGTGTCTTCGGAAACGTGTTAACTCCGACCTGCGACTCGATCGCGGGAACCCCGTGGCAAAATGCGCATTCACTCATGTAGATGGATGCGCCCTCGTGCAGCGTGGCTTCGTTGATGGGGACGGGATTGTTCCTGGGACGCTCCTCATCGACGCGGGCAAGTAGCGCGGAACGCGCGATCTGCTCCTCGCCGGGCAGCATTGGATCGGCTACTGCGACAGGAGGACGGCCGAAGTGCAGATAGAGCCATCCGGCTGCCGGAACAAGAACAATACCGAGGATCAGGAAGAGGAGTGCGGTATGTGCGCGCTTCATCGTGAATATGTACCTCCAATCGGTTTTGAGCTGGTCATCGAGATCGTCACTCTCAGCGATCTCGCCTGTACCTTAGGTGTCTTAAAAATTTGATACCTAGAGCGCCCTCTCGAACTGAGGTATGCCGAGAAATGGCATTGTGAAGACGAAGAAGTGACAAAATTCTTGAGATCAGGCTATGTCGCCATAGGAAACACAAGAGGCTCCCACGAAAGGGGAGCCTCTTGGCGGTTATTGTTCTCGTGCTGTCTCAGCCGCGGCTTGGCGTGACGACTCGATAACTTGCTCCACCGTTTGACCAGACCAGGAGCAGAACGTTCTTGCCGTCTGGAGTTCCGCGAAGGCTGCTTGCCGCTTGGTCAGCCGATGCAACAGGCTTGCGATTGACTTCGAGCACTACATCTCCGGGCTGAAGGCCCGCATCTTCAGCAGGACTGCCAGGACGAACCTGCTCGATGGCCGCACCCTTTACCTCAGATGGGATATTGAGCTGCTGACGCAGATCCGGTGTCAGTTCGCCGAGCGCAATGCCGAGCTTGCCGTTGTTTCCGCTCGCTTGTCCTTTGTTGTCGCCATTCTCAGAGGCCATCTCGGCGTTCTTCTTGTACTCGCCCAGTGTGACGTTGATCGTCTGCTCGCTACCGTTGCGCAGAATGCCGAGAGCGACCTTCGTTCCAGGAGTCATCTGTGCAACCTGTAACTGCAGGTCGCCTCCATTCGCGATGGGATGTCCGTTGAGCGTATGGATGACGTCGCCATTCTTCAGACCGGCCGATGCGGCAGGAGATCCGGCTGTGACCTGAGAGACGACCGCACCGCGAGCATCATTCAGATTGAAGAACTGCGCGTTCTCAGGCGTGACATCGTTCATTCCAATGCCAAGGTATGCGTGATGCACGGCGCCGGTGTGGATGATCTGGTCAGAGATGGCTTTGGCTGTGTTTGCCGGAATCGCAAAGCTGGCGCCCGCGAACGATCCGCTGTTGGTTGCGATCATCTGGTTGATGCCAACAAGCTCACCGTGCGCGTTGACCAGTGGGCCGCCGCTGTTGCCAGGGTTTACGGCAGCATCCGTCTGGATCAGGCCGCCAGGCGTACGTGCATCGCTGGAGAACGGAGCCGGGCGATTGACAGCGCTGACAATGCCGCGCGTGACGCTGAACTGCAGCACGCCGAAGGGGCTGCCAAAGGCGAGCACGCTCTGACCCGGTTGCAGCTTTGCAGAGTCGCCCCAGGTGATCGCGGGCAAATCATGCGCATCGACCTTGATGACGGCAATGTCCGTCAGCTTGTCGGAGCCGATGACCTTGCCGGTGAGCACACGGCGATCATGGAGCGTTACCTTGATCTGTGTAGCGCCATCGACGACGTGATGATTGGTCACGATGTAACCATCAGACGAGATGATGACGCCGGAACCGACACCGTGACGAAGCGGCTCCTGCTGTGGTGTACGGTGGCCGCCGGGGCCTCCGAAACCGAAGAACTGACGGAACTGTGGTGGAAGATCGTTGGGATCAAGCTCCCCCTGTGTGTGCGTCTGCACATCTTCGTCATCGCCGCCTTTGCTGGTGACAGCCACGTTGACGACGGCCGGGGTTACGCGAGCCGCGAGAGTTTCCATGTCGCGGTCGAGCGCAATCAGGGAGGGGACGCTGTTGTCATCGAGCGCAGAGGCGGTGACTGCCGCAGCTTGCACCTCATGCTTGTGAACCATGAGTACGGCGCCGGAGGCTCCAAGGGCGAGGATGCCAGGCAGGATAATGCGGCGCGTCAGTTTGCTGGTAACTAATGAATTAGTTTTTGCGGACATGATTTGAGTCTTCTCCTGTGTTGAGTGTGACTAGAGTTGAATGACGAGCCAGCCGTCCGATACAGGCACGGCGAGCCACGCGGGTGTCAGGACGACAGCCGGAGCAACACGCTCAGGCGTGCTGATGCTGCCGTCAAAGTTCTGCAAAGGTGTTGTGTCGTTTGCCGCGCCGGTGCGGAGGAATCTGGGAGCACGTTCCACGCGCTGTCTCTCAGCGCGCTTGACTTGGGGGTTATTGCTGCCCGGCTCTGGTGCGACGGTTTGTTTTAAAGGAGTGTGCTCGCGGCTGGGTTTATGAGGGGCTGGTTCCGGCGCGTCTGTTGTAAATGACGCGGGAACAAACCGAACCAGCGCCGCACTCGGCAACGTTGAGACCGCGGGCAAGCTTGCAGCGGCCACTTCCGATACGGGCGCCGCGACGGCAACAAGCTGCGGAGCACGGGAGAAACCGGCAGCTATGGCGAGCAGCAGAACTGAGCTGGCAATAGAGGCAACCGCGGACTGCCGCGACGTCCAGTTCTTTGACTGCCTCAGCAGGGCATGAACACGTTGGGTAAGTTCGGAGCGGCGTCCCCATGCAGCTAGCGCCAGGCGCAGTGAGCTGCGCTCAAGGTGTTGTTCCGCAATACGAGTCAATGACGCGGCGTAGGCCAGCGGCTGTGCGGTTGCCGCAACGACGGCGGCATCGCAGGAGAGTTCGCGCTGCACGCCGATGTGGCGGTTCAGCCATGTGAGCGCTGGATTCAACGGGAACAACATCAGGCCGAGCTGCAGCAGCAGATTGGTCCAATCATCACCGCGACGCAGGTGCTCGCATTCATGCACCACGATCTGGCGAAGTTCGCTATCGCTGAGTTGAGGCGCAAGCCACTCGGGCAGAAGAAGCACCGGGCGAAAGAAACCAACGATGAGCGGCGACTCGACCGTCGAGGAAGTGCATACGACTGGACGGCGGTGCGTCGTGAACGGGAGGTCAAGAGCGAGTGGGTGTGCAGAGCGGCGAACGTCGCGGAGATGTTTCCAGGCGATGACCAGTAGGGCGGCGCGAATCGCCGTGGCCGCCAGCCAGACGGCGGCGATTGCGGCCGCCAGCCACTGGGAGAGCGTGAATATATGGGGTGCTGCACCATCCACTGCACCGTGGTGAAAGGGAAGCCACGGAAGTATTGCGCTGAGYAGAAAAAGGGCCAGCAGCAGTGTATGGCGAAGGGCCGAGGAGGCACGGGGCATCAGCCGCAACAGCGCAAAGCCGATGAGGGAGAAGGCGGCGCCTTCCCACAGGCTGGCTGCCCAGGTCGTGGCGAGTAGCGACGACAGTTTCAGGAGAGACGCAGTCATTGGCCGGGCTCCTCCTGCTCTGGGGAGCAT
>NZ_JBFRCY010000367.1:0-4561 GCF_052113305.1 Terriglobus sp. YAF25 | reverse complement strand
CGCCGCCACCGCCTACAACCTCAAACGCATCTACATCCTCCAGAAATCCCACTAAAACAGCTCCCATCCACACTCAACAATGAAATCCTCCAACAACGGCTCACTCATCCAGAGAGATGATGCCTCTCTCACACAGACTCTTCAGCCCTTGATCTCTCAATGTGCCCGATACCTGGGGCCGTTGCCCCAGGCTGGTATAGAGCGCGCCTTTCCACCCCAATGAACAAGTTCATTGGGGACCCCGGCCTTCAGCGCTCAGAGCGGTGGCACCTTTTGATTTGTCATTTCGAAGCGTAGCGGAGAAATCTGCTTCTCATCTCTGCCGGGTGCCCACCCTCACGGAGTTAGGGTGGGTTAGGAATGCCCAAAAATCCTAGCAAAACAGCAGAACGAATTTGTCGATACAGCTTAGATCTTGGTATGCACAAAACACATATTCGATATTCGCACTATGTATTGGATTTATATTCTGGGCCGGCGCATTCTTCATTCATAAGTCAGCTTCGAGCAACGAAGCTGCCTGGAAGAGGAGAACGATCATGGCAAAGACAGCAATTGTTACTGGAGCATCCCGCGGCATTGGCCGCACGATCGCGAAGCGGCTGGCCGCCGATGGATTTGCAGTGGTAGTGAACTATGCGGGGAACAGTGAACTAGCGCAGGAGGTTGTGAACGAGATCCGCAATGGCGATGGCGAGGCTCTGGCAGTGAAGGCGGATGTGAGCAACGCTGACGATGTGAAGCAGTTGTTCGACAAGACGATTGAGGCTTATGGACACGTCGATGTGGTGGTGAACAACGCCGGCATCATGCCTCTGTCACCAATCTCGAAGGGCGATGTGGAGACCTTCGACAAGGTGATCCAGACCAATCTGCGCGGAGCCTTCCTGGTGCTGTCGCAGGCGGCGCAGCATGTGGCGGAGGGTGGCCGCATCATCGCCTTCTCGTCGAGTGTGCTGGCGAAGTCATTCCCGACCTATGGACCGTACATCGCGTCGAAGGCCGGTGTAGAAGGCCTGGTGCCGGTGCTGGCGAATGAGCTGCGCGGACGCAACGTCACGGTGAATGCGGTGGCTCCGGGGCCGACGGGAACTGATCTGTTTCTGAATGGCAAGACGCAGGAGCAGATTGCGCAGCTCAGCAAGCTGGCTCCGCTGGAGCGGTTAGGGCAGCCTGAGGATATCGCCAACGTTGTCTCGTTCCTTGCCGGACCAGACGGCGGCTGGGTGAATGCACAGGTGCTTCGCGCGAATGGCGGCTTCGCCTGAGATGCGGCCATAACGTACAGGTCATCACCAACGCAACAGGAACAGAAAGGGAACTGCGATGAAGAACGTTATTGTGATCACGGGAGCATCGAGTGGGTTTGGAGCGCTGATGGCGCGCGCTCTGGCCAAGGCAGGACACACCGTCTACGCGAGCATGCGCGACACCGCCGGACGCAACGCACCGCAGGTGGAGGCGGCGAAGACGTTCTCTGAGGAGAACGGAGCTGACCTCAGGACGATTGAGCTGGATGTGGCCTCACAGGAGTCGGCCGATGCGGCCATCGCCAGGATCGTGGCAGAGAACGGGCGCCTGGATGTGGTGATCCATAACGCCGGTCACATGGTCTTCGGGCCTGCGGAGGCATTCACACAGGAGCAGTTGGCGGAGCTGTATGACATAAATGTGCTGAGCACACAGCGTGTGAACCGGGCAGCGCTGCCGCAGTTGCGCAAGCAGCGGAAGGGGCTGGTGATCTGGATCTCCAGCAGCAGCGCCGCGGGTGGCACGCCTCCGTATCTGGCGCCGTACTTTGCGGCGAAGGCGGGGATGGATGCGCTGGCGGTGATCTATGCTCGCGAGCTGACGCGCTGGGGCATCGAGACCTCGATCGTGGTTCCGGGAGCGTTTACAGGTGGGACGAATCACTTCGCGCACTCCGGGCGACCTGCCGACCAGGAGCGGGCGGCGGAGTACGAGGCGGGGCCGTATAAGAACTTCGGCGAAGAGGTGATGAAGGGCTTCGCGGCTATCGTTCCGGAGGATGCCGATGTCGCTGCGGTCGGCGAGGCGGTGGTGAAGATTGTCGATGCACCGTTCGGTAAGCGTCCGTTCCGTGTCCATGTCGACCCGACCCAGGATGGAGCCGAGGTGGTGAACGGCGTGCTCGATCGTGTGCGGGCGGAGATGCTGCACAGGGTCGGACTTGCGGACCTGTTGACGCCTGCCAAGGTTGGCTGACGAATCGGCGTACCCGGTTGGGGGGGAGCATGGAGGGAAGCCTGCTGGCCCCAGCCATTTATGTCAGGCATCCGGCACAGGTCGAGTGCCGCTCGTTAATACGAGTGCCGCTCGTTAATATAAGAGGCGCCTGTTTCCGTCCCCAAAAAAATGCCCTAGATAGCGAACTATCCAGGGCCCAATGGAAGCTTGTTGATCGGACAGTGGGGTTTGTCCGAGATATCGAGAACGGCGGCAGATTGGCCGATCGGACGCGCCGGTGAGCCAAAGAGGGGTGGCCGGCGACTGCGGGCGAACGGGAACCAGGAACGCAGCCCGCCAACCAGATACACCGTAGCTGTCTCGGTTGCGAGACTTCCAGACAATTCACCGAAACAGAAAATTTGCCCTGTGTTTTCAAGGAGATGTGCGATGTTAAATCACCCGTTATTGCGACCAAAATAGACGTGTATCCGTCATTTAACGGGCTGGCGTAGGATAGCGATATCGCCGAACAGTTATCGCCAGGCTGTAATCGCCAGGCAAGGGAAAGGTCGATCACCCGGTGTCAGATCTCGAAGCAGTGCCGCCGCTTGCGAAGCGTGAATTGGTCAGCCGGATTATTGCTTCGAAGGACTTCCATCGATCGGAACGCCTCTCGAGCTTTTTGCAGCACATCTGCGAGCTCGAGATCCAGGGAAGGGTCTCGGAGATTAACGAGAAGGACATCGGGCGGACGGTCTTCCAGTTGCCGACCGACTACGACCCCAGTATCGACGGCATTGTGCGATCCCATGCCAGCCGTCTGCGCCGCAAGCTGGAGACGTATTACCAGCACGAAGGCCGTGAGGAGACGATCCGCCTGGTAATTCCGCGCGGCGCCTATCAGCCTCGCTTTGAGTTGTGCGTTCCAGAATGTGTTCCCGGAGACGGTCCGAGACACGGTCCAGCAGAAGCGGGGGTGCCCTCGGAGGAGCAGGAGATCGAGGATGTCTCGGCGGACGATGCCGACAGCCGGGACGATGCCTGGGAGAAAGAGGCTGCTTCAGGCCTAAGAATGCTCTGGATCGGTGGCGCCGCGGTTGCTCTGTTTGTGGTGCTATCGCTTGCCGGTATCTGGTTCTACCGCGCCCACCGTGGAAATCTCGCCACGGAGCGCGGGTTATGGCCCCAGATCTTCAGCAGTCAGCGCCCGACGATCCTGGTGCCGAGCGATAGCAGCCTCGCCGTGTGGCAGGAGTTCAAGCGTACCAACCTCACTTTGGCGGACTATCTGACCTTTCCCTATGGGAAGGAGGATGGGCCTTCCAGTCCGGAGCAGCACCTGGCATCGACGGTGTTCGCGCGGCGTTACACCTCCGTGGTGGATCTGGAGATCATCCAGAAGCTTTCGCACGTTGCGCGAGGGCAGAACGTCGAGCCGTCGCTGCGTTATGCGCGCGATGTCAGGCCGAACGACCTGAAGCAGAGCAACGTTGTGCTGATCGGGAGCAGTGAGACCAATCCATGGGGCTTGATGTTCCAAGGCGGCATGAACTTCATTCTGAAGAAAGACTGGGAGCGGGGAATCTACAGGATCGAGAACCGAAAGCCGTTGCCGGAAGAGGCCGCGGAATGGATCTCAGACCCCAATGAGCGAACCCGTACGGTCTACTGCAAGGTCTCGTACCTGGCCAATCCCAGCGGAGCGGGCAACATCCTGATCCTGGAAGGAACCTCCATGGCGGCTACGGCGTGTGCATGGGAGTTTGTCTCGAACCAGGAGCGTCTGAGGCAGTTCTGGCAACAGGCGAAGGTGACGGGCGACAGGTCGCCCCACTTCGAAGTTCTGCTTAAGACGAGTAATCTTGACGGCGATGCGTCCGCGAGTTCCGTGGTCGCATGGCGTGTGAACCCGTAGGTGAGAGATTGTTCGAAGATGGTGGGAGCAGCCCCCAACGACTCCCATCCCTAGGTGCATCGATGGCTTGGTGGACCTGAGACAGCCCAGAGCTCGAACCGTTCACCCAACCGAACCAAGCCCACTGAGGACCCGGAATATCCCACCGCGTCGTTTGTCATTCGCGCGAACAAATTCGCCGGTGATTGTTTGCCGATTAGATGTATTCCGTGTTTATGAATTATCGCTAATCTTCGTCGCAGTAACAGCCGTACGTTGATGAACTTAACGCGAGATGTAAGAGCTTTCATTCGAACGACTTGCCGGCATCTTCACGGTAACTTCACAGTGAAATCGCGCTATCACGGTGAAATACTTTGCCAATTATTTTTGACCTGCCGATACTCCCTAACACCCGCCCCGTAGCGCATGACCGGCAGGCCAGGAGGTCATACATGAACCGAAGAAAGGCAAACC
>NZ_JBFRCY010000366.1:0-6598 GCF_052113305.1 Terriglobus sp. YAF25 | reverse complement strand
CGCTTGAAGGCTGTATAGATGAACTGTTTGCAACCCAGCTCTTTTGCGCCGGGGATGGCTTTGACCAGGTCATCGTGCAGGAAGGTGCGCTTGCTCTGATCGGCCAGGGAGTTGCGGCCAGGGACAGCAGAGTCGACGCCGAGCTTGTACTTCTTCAGAGCCGCAAGATTGGTCTTCCACTCTTCAGGGGTCCACTTCTCGTACTCATTGCCGACCTCGACAGAGCTATAGCCGGCGGAGGCCACCAGTTCGAGCTTCTGTTCGAAGCTCAGTTTGTTGTCCAGCGTCCACAGCATGACGGAGAAGGTATTGGATGGGGCCGGGGCGGCGACAGCAGCTTCAAGGCCACCGAGGAACGGCATTGCGGCCGCACTCAGGGAAAGCTTGTGGAAGTGACGACGATTCATCATGGGTCTGTGGTCTCCAGAGGGTTCAGCGCAGCGAAAGGCGTGGCTGGGTTTGCCAGAAAAGTATAACGGGGGAGTGGTGAGACCACGTCGGGGATTCGTCTCACGGGGTGAGATTCAGCAGTGCGCCCATGGTGCCATTTTTGTTGAATAGTTGAATGGTGGCGGCTCTACCAATAGAGCTTAGCTCTGGTGGGAGCAGTGGGTTTTCAGCCCCGATTTACGGGATCGCGTCTTTGCTGCGCATCAGAACTACGACGTCGCTCAATGCGTCCGCCCAGTGCAGATAAGCATCGTTCGCATCCTGGCCAACAGCCTTTACATAGAGAGAAACGGCATAGCCTTCCTGAACCATGCCGAAGTCGGTGACGGCGGGGCGCAGGATGAACTCGAGCTTGGCCGTCGGGTGCTCCAGCTTGCCGGCAAGACGTGTCAGGCGGTCGAGCAGCGGCGTGAGCTTGTGCGGCGAGAGGAAGGCGTTACGGTCGCGCCAGAGGACGTCGATGTAGCTGGCGAAGCCCTGCGGCGCGTCTTCCGGTGAGTCGATCAACAACTCCATCCGCAGCCCATCGAGCTCAGCTTCGTCCATCTCCCAGGCATCGCATTTGGCGGTGTAGACGGGCGAGCGGGAGACGTTGAGCGAGCGCAACGCGTGCAGCAAAGCGGCGTGGTCGTCGGCCTCGGGAATCGAGTCCAGCGCATCCGGATCGTCCCGCAGATCTACAAAGGCATGAGCCGAACCCTCGGCCTGCCAGGGAAGGACGAGTACCGGATCGTGCTGCCCGGTCTCGGTCGACCACTCAGCGAGCATGTGCCTCCTGCGGGATGTGCACGTGCTGTTGCAGAAAGGCAAGTGCTGTGTGCTCGGCCCAGTAGCCATCGTAACTTTCACCAGGCTCGGCAAGAAAGGCGCAGTGACCGCCGTGCGCCGTCTCGAGAAAGGTGACGTTCGGGTTTGCAGCCATGACGGCGCGGGTCTCCGATGTAATGCGGACGAAAGGGTCGTCAGCGGCGTGCAGGATCAGCGCGGGTACAGCGATGCGATCAAGTACGCGAGCTGCTGCGGCGCGATGATAGTAGTCGTCCGCGCCAGTGAAGCCACAGTAGGGCGTCATCACGCGCTCATCGAAGTCGCGGATCGAGCGAACGTTGTTTGCGCGTGAAGGATCGTAGATCTGCGGAAAGAGCTCACACTTCCGCTGATAGCGCACCAGCAGGCCACGCAGGAACTTCCACTCATAGACCCGGTTGCGGCCCCGGTGAAGACGATCAGCCGAGGGACCAAGATCGATGGCCGGCGAGACGCCGACGACCGACTGCAGCTCAGGCATGGAACTACCAAGCTCGCCGGCGAGCTTAAGTACGATGTTGCCGCCCATCGAGTAGCCGATCAGGCTGATACGTTGCGCGCCATACGTGCGGATAGCCCAGCGCATGACCTCCAACACATCGACGGAGAGGCCGGAGTGATAGAGCGTCGGTGTCAGGTGCTCCGTACCGCCGCAGTTGCGCATGTTCATGCGGATGACGGACCAGCCAGCGGCCCATAGCTTGGAGGCATTGCCACGCATGTACTGCGAAGCAGAGGAGCCTTCCAGGCCATGCAGCAGAATCGCCAGCGGCTGTGAAGTGAGCCTTGTAACGCGGCAGATCGTCGGCGGTGAAGTGTGCCGGGTTGCGCAGGCGGAAGAAGGTGAAATCGGCCGCGGTATGCACCTCTGGTGTGACCAGGTCTTCGCTCTCGGCGACACAGAGCGCCGCGTTATGGTTGCGCAGGGCATCGTAGGTGGCGTCGGTAAACCAGCTCTCGTGACGGAACTCAAACGCAACGCGACAGTCGCGCAACGTCGGCAGATCGAGAAAAGCGTTGAGGCGGTCGAGATCTGCCTTGAAGTTCGGAGGAAGCTGAAAGAGCAAAACGCCGAGTTTTTTGGCGGCATAGGCGTGCGCGAGGGAGCCGGTGAAGGCATCGACCAACGGACCGCAGTCGCGCAGACGCTTGATATGRGTGATGGTCTGCGGTGCCTTGAAGCTGAAACGGAACTTCTCCGGCACGGCGGCGACCCAACCAGCAACCATGGCGTTGGTGGGTAGCGCGCGAAAGGTATAGTTCACTTCCACGGAGTTGCAACGGGTCCCGTAGTAGGGGAGGAACTGTTTTGCGGGAGTCTTGGCGGGATAGAAGCCTGGTTTCCAGGTGGGATAGGCCCAGCCCGAGCTACCTGTGTAAAGCGTATGCGGAAGAATGGGCGATTCGCTCAAGACGCGCAACGAAAAGGTGTGTTTGGGGCGGCTAGAGGGATTTGAACCCTCGACATCGGGTGCCACAGACCCGCGTTCTAACCCCTGAACTATAGCCGCCGTACCTCTGCAATTGTAGCAAAGGACGGCGGCTGGTGCCTGTGGGAGCCAAGACGCGCCCTAGTAATACAGATACTTGCGCCAGTTGGCATCACTGGAGCCGATCATGCGCATGATGTGCCGGCTGGTGTGCAGGCTGAAGGGGCGGGGCTCACGTGCTAGCTTCATGTCCGTAAGCTCATGCAGCAGCGAGTTTCCCTTCCTCCGGTTGCAGGTGTGGCAGCATGCGACCAGGTTCTCCCAGGTGGAGGCTCCGCCGCGAGAACGCGGAACGACGTGATCGAGCGTGAGTTCGCCTGCCGTAAGCACGATGCCGCAGTACTGACAGGTATTGCGATCGCGCAGAAGGATGTTCTTGCGCGAGAGGGCTCGGGTCTGGTGCGGGATGCGGCGGTACTCCAGAAGGCGGATGACCGAGGGCATCTCCACCTTCACGCGAGCGGAGTGCAGCTCAGTTCCCTGCGCCTCTTCGGTGCGGGCGACTCCCTTGAGCACCAGCACCAGAGCCCGGCGAGCACCGCAGATGTTGATCGGCTCATACGAAGCGTTGAGCACCAGCACAGGGGTCTGCAGCGGCGAGGATCCCCGTGTGCGTTCCGGGGCATGTGCAGGCCCCAGACCGTGTTGCATGGTGTGACACTTCGCCAGTGACTTCTGCTTGCGCGCCTTGCCGTGCATTTGTGTGTTTCCTCCGCTGCGTTAGATCAAACCCTGATTCTGTTGCAAACTCCCTGTCCCCGCGATCGATTGCGTGGGTCTTACCAATCCTGTCCATGGCACGGCTACATCGCGCTGCGTACGCGCCAAAGTGGCGATGCGTACGCTGGCTGCACCTTCCCGCAGCAGAATGCGTGCGCACTCCCGCGCGGTCGCGCCAGTGGTGTAAATGTCGTCGATCAGAAGAATGTCCTTTTCCGCGATAGCCGCTTTATCCTTGACCGCAAAGGCGCCGCGAAGGTTCTGCCGGCGTTGGCGCGGCGTGAGGAGGTACTGGTTCTCAGTCGACTTCACGCGGTGCAGCGCATCGGCGATGCGCAGGCGGAAGTTATAGCGGCGATTCAGCACACGAACGACCTGCTCGGCCAGAAGCAGCGACTGATTGAAACCGCGCTCCGTCAAACGGTTGCGGAAGAGCGGCACCGGCACGACGATAGCGTTGCGGGAGAGGCCAGGCATCTGCCGAACCTCTTCGGCGAGCTTTTCACCCAGCAGGCGTGACAGCACCGCCACGCGTTCGAACTTGAAGAGCCCGACCATTTCACGCAGCGCCCCGGTGTACTCTCCGAAGGCCACGGCCTGAGCGAAGGGCGGTGGAGAGAAGCGGCAGACGCGGCACAAGGGAGCGTCTTCGAGCCGGATGGACTCAAAGCCCAGGGCTTCTCCGCACAGGGCGCACATGGAAATTGTCTGGGGAACCAGGAGTCCGCGACAGGCATCGCAGACCGGCACGCGGGAGGCGCGCAGCAGGGGTTCGCGGCACACGCGGCAATCGGAGGGAAACAGGACAGTGGAAAGGCTGTCGGCCAGGTTTCGACCGGGCGGCGCATCACTTCGCCCAAGCACGTGACTTCGCAGGTAGCGGACGCGTGCGCGCCACCGTTCCACACCGAGCTTCATGTCTGCAGCCTGACTGAAGACGCACCTCGATTGGCCGGCGCAGGTTGAAAGAGGTTACATCTTGCGCCAGTTGGTCGCAGTATACCCATAGGTTGTGCGGTAACGCCAGTCAATATCTTGAGAAAGATAGGAACCATCAGGGATGCAGGCAGTGATGACGCGGGTGATGCTATTGAAACGAAGGAAGTAAGGACTACAAGCTCTATCGGATAGACCGAATTGATCCATCGACTTCGCTGATACACTCCTGCTCAACATAAGGATTGCTCATCGATGGCTCTCGACAACTTCCGTCCCTTTGTTCCTGCAAACGAAACCCGTCCTGAACTCACTCTGCGCGCCCTGTTGATCGGCGCGCTTTTTGGTGTGCTCTTCGGCGCGGTCACAGTCTATGTCGGCTTAAAAGCAGGACTCACGGTGGCGGCTTCGATCCCCATCTCGGTGCTCTCGATCTCGATTCTGCGAGCTTTCGGACGGTCGTCGATCCTCGAGAACAATATCGTGCAGGCGACGGGAAACGCTGGGCAGTCGATTGCTTCGGGTGTGATCTTTACCTTGCCCGCGCTGATCTTTCTTGGCTTCGATCTGGAGGCGGCGCGCATCTTTGCCCTGGCGCTCTTCGGCGGTTGGATCGGTGTGCTGTTCATGATTCCGCTGCGGCGGCAATTGATTGTGGAAGAACACGGCACGCTGACCTATCCCGAAGGAACGGCGTGCGCCGATGTGCTGATCGCGGGGGAGAAAGGCGGGAGCTTCGCTTCGCGTATCTTCCTTGGCCTGGGCCTCGGCGGTGTCTACACGCTCTTCCAGAATGAGAACCTCTTCGGTTTGTTTCCGGGAACGCCGAACTATCAGCCGGACTATGGGCCGCAGCATCTGCTGCGCGGATCGGCAATTCGCGCCGATGTAACCCCGGAGTACCTCGGAGTCGGCTACATCATCGGCATTCGCGTCGCGGCCATCATGTTGGCCGGCGGTGTCTTTTCGTGGCTGGTGCTGATGCCGGCGATCGTCTTCTTCGGTGGACATCTGCAGGGGCCGCTCTATCCCGGCACGGTGCCGATCATGCAGATGTCTCCTTCGGACCTGTGGCGAACCTATGTTCGTCCGATGGGCGCCGGGGCGGTGGCATGCAGCGGTCTGATTACGCTGCTGCGGACGGCTCCAACCATTGTCAACGCTCTGACCGCAGGCTTCCGGAAGAAAGGAGGGTCGGCGACGATCTCGGCCGAGGAGAAGGCCAGCCGTGTCGAACATGACATTCCGATGAAGTGGGTCGGGCTGGGATCGGTGGCGCTGGTGGTGCTGATGGTGTTGTTCCTGCAGATGAAGCCGGTGCCGGGGGCGCAGGTGGGTCTGCTGGCGAATATCGCAGCCGCGGTGCTGGTCGTCATCTTCGGATTTCTTTTCGTAACGGTGAGTTCGCGCATCGTGGGTATCGTCGGCTCGTCGGCGAGTCCGGTGAGCGGAATGACCATTGCAACCCTGATGGCGACGGCGGCGATCTTCCTGGTGAAGGGATGGACAGCGCCCGCCTTCGGAGCCCTGGCGATTACGGTCGGCGGCATCGTCTGTATCGCAGCGTCGAATGCGGGCGATACCTCGCAGGATCTGAAGACCGGCTTCCTGATTGGAGCGACTCCGTGGAAGCAGCAGGTGGCGATCATGGTCGGCGTCGTCGTCTCAGTCTTCTCCATCGGAGCGACGCTGAATGCGATGAACACCGGCCTGGAAACCTTTCAGAAGATGCCGACGCCGCGTGTGCTGGATCTTGGTGCGCTGCCGCAGGGAGTTTCCAGCAACGGCAACTTCACCCGTACGCATATCGAGGTGATGAGTCACGATGCCGCGGGGCATCAATCGAAGCAGCCGATGGAAGGAATGCGCAGCTACATTCTGCTGAACGCCATCGGATCGTCGGTGCTGGAGGATGGCAAGTATCTCTATAACCCCGCGACAGGGCAGGCGGAGATCCAGTGGGTACAGGGCATCGGCAGCGAGAAGGCGGCAGCGCCGCAGGGACGCTTGATGGCAACCGTCATCAATGGCATTCTGACACGCAAGTTGGCCTGGGGACTGGTCATGCTTGGCGTGGCGCTGGTGATTGTGGTGGAGCTGCTCGGCGTCCGCTCCCTGACCTTTGCCGTGGGTGCCTATCTGTCGATCGGAACGACGCTGGCGATCTTTGTCGGCGGCGTAATGCGATGGATGGT
>NZ_JBFRCY010000365.1:0-4571 GCF_052113305.1 Terriglobus sp. YAF25 | reverse complement strand
GTTTTGCTTAAGGGCATGGCTTTAGCCATGCCGTACCAGCACGCAAACGACGCGGCTTTAGCCGCTGAGGGCTTCGCTTCTTTGCCTTCATCGTCAACGTCGTGGATGCATATCGGGAATAAACACGCATCTTGCATCGCTCGCGGTATCTTGGGAGCGTGGATTCTCTGCCTCTCCAGGACGGGTTACAGAGCGGGCTTGCGGAAGATGTACCGCTTGCTGCGCCGGTGGAGCGTGCAGGCATCTCGCCCGGGGATCTGCGGGAGTTGTGGACACAGGCGCAGGCTGCGGCCTGTGAACTTTCTGAAGCGGAGTTTGCGCTGGCTCTCGCCGCTGCCGGGGCGAAGTACAACTTCGGACTTCCGGCACAGCAGGCATCCACACCCAGCCAAAGGCTAGCGTTTTACCGGAACCTGCACCTGAAAGAGCTGGCGCTGGCGCATGCCTGCGCGCTGGGTCGCGATGCAGCGTGGCAGGTGTTTGTCTCTCAGTACCAGGCGGCGCTCAAACAAGCCGCTATTAGAATCACGGGGTCGGCTTCGCTGGGAGAAGACCTGGCGGGCGCGCTTTACTCCGAGCTCTTCGGACTGACGGAGCGTGATGGTGTGCGCCGATCTCCGCTGGCGAGCTATACCGGCCGCGGATCGCTGATGGGATGGCTGCAGGCCACACTGGCGCAGCGACATGTGGATCATCATCGCCGCACCCATCGCGAGACTCCGCTCGAAGACAATGATTTTGCCGCGGCGCCGGCGGCCGCTGCTCCTCCTTCGCAGGAGATCGAACGGCTGAAGGACGCCATCGGCAATACCTTCAATACCTTGCCGGCAGAAGATCGCTTACTGCTCGTATCGTATTTTCTGGATGGGCGTACCCTGCTGGAACTGGCGCGGCTTCTTCGCGTGCATGAGGCCACGATGAGCCGCCGATTGAAGCGGCTGACGCAGGACCTGCGAAAGAGGCTGCTGAAAGATTTACAGGCGCATGGCATGAGCCGTGCCGCCGCGGAGGAGGCGCTGGGAACCGATCCGCGGGATATCGACATCAATCTGCGAAGTCTGCTGCAAGCTTCGCCATTTTCTCCGTTCTCTCAACAGGCAGGGACCAGATGAACGAGCCTCTCCAACCCGGCCACCACCTCGACGCGGACCAGCTTGCCGCGTTCGTGGAGGGCGCGCTCACCGAGCAGGAGCGCCAGGAGAGCCTTGCCCATATGGCCGTGTGCGAGCAGTGCCGCGACATCGCGTTCCTGATGCAACCGGAGATGGCAGCCGAGTCCGCAGCTGTTGCAGCGCCGCGACTTCCCTTCTGRCGTCGGTTTACGCCGCTGGTCTATGCAAGTGGGCTGGGCGTCTGCGCTACGGTGTTGATTGTCTTTGCCTGGATGCATCAGGGGCCACCGCCACCACCGAGGAGCAATGTTGCCCAGGTCGTTCCTGCTCCGCCTGTTTCGCAGATCCCGGCTCGCACAGCATCTGAGGTACCGGCAGCGCCGCCAAACCGCGCACAAAACCAGAAGAAAGCTGAGCCTCCTCCAGCCACTTCTCCGAAGGCTGTAGAACCGGCGCTTGCATCCGCGAAAACTCCAATGCCTTCCGCCGATACCGCTGCGATCCCGGCTATCGCTGCGAGACAGAACGTCAGGATGAGCCAGCCCGCGACTGCGGCTGCCGGCTTAGCTCCGCTCAATAACACGCAGGTCATCAATGGCCGGAATTTCTCAACATCTCTGGCGATACAGCCGGTGGTGAACTCTGCGACTCCCACATTGCAGTTCCCGCCGCCCAACGGGCAACTCGCGCTGCGTATCGAACACGGTCAACCCCTTGCCGGACCGCAGGCAAAGGTGGCCGGWGTCGTGCTCGACCTCTCGGGAGCTACCATCTCCGGAGCCACCGTCACCCTGCGGCAGCCCAACACGCCGCTGCGCCAGACAAAGACAGATAACGCCGGCAACTTCACGCTCGCCTCCCTTCCCGCAGGCAGATACAACCTGGAGATTGCGGCACCCGGTTTCCGGACCGTGACGCAACCGCTGGACCTGCAGGCGAATGATCTTGCGCTGCTCACGTCGCAGGTTCCGGTCGGCTCTACAAGTGAGTCGGTCGAAGTTACGGCCGAGGCACCGGCGCTGCTGACAGAATCTGCCTCGGTCGCCTCTATCCCGGTCGAGATGAAGCTGCCTCACAATGCGGAGGTAGCTAACACCGTCTATCGGGGCAAACGCGTGCTCGCTCTCGACGTTACGGGGAAGGTCTACTTCAGCACCAACAGCGGTAAGCGCTGGAAGACGATCAAGCCGCTGTGGGATGGGAAAGTCTCACAGATAGAGGCTGCGGAGCATGGAGAGGGATTCTCTCTCACTACGGAATCAGGTGGCGTCTGGTCAAGCGAGGATGGGAAGCACTGGCGGAAGTACTAGGAGTGTGTCCAGTTCTCCCTTTTCCCACAGATACGAGGTCGTACGGTACCTCAGCGGCTAAAGCCGCACGTCCTTTTAGAACCGATACGGCACGGCTGAAGCCGTGCCCTTAAGCAAAGCATTCGCACCGCTGGTGCGAAATGGTTGCGCGACGCGCAACGGTAGTTAACCGATGCCGCTAAGCTCTATCATCCGTTATCAACTTCACGAATAGCAAGCAAGTAGGGACACCGTGTTCCAGACAGCGACGTTATATCCGTAAACGTTGTCTTTCGTTCGCGCGAAGCGCGAATGCCTTGCTTAAGGGGACGGCTTCAGCCGTCCCGTAACAAGCTCCCCAAGGACGGCGGCTTTAGCCGCTGAGGTACCTTTCTGTACTTCATTCCTACCCAAATTAATCTCAAAAAATTCCTGCAAGTTTTACGGCAAGGCACGTTCTCCACATAGAGACGAAGAATACCGGCGCGAAGACGCGTATGTTCGCGCCGCGGAGAGGCCCTGTCATGAACGCTCGTTTGTCCCGCTGCTGTGTACTGCTCTTCTGCCTTTTGGCGTTGCTAACACTCGGCCATCCGCTATGGGCGCAGACCATGCATGCGTTGCTTACGCATCATGTGCTCTCGCTTGAAGTTCCCTTTCATGCAGATCGTGCGGGCAGCGGCCGGCTGATCGTCGACCTTCTCAGCCCCGAAGATGAAGTACTTGGACATAGCGAACGTACGGTACACGCGGTGGCCGGTGATAACTTGTGGCGGACAGAGATCGCCGGCAAACCGCACGTTGTTGACAGCGAATTGGTATGGCACCGGGTTCGCTGCCGTTTTCTTCTCGATGGCGAAAAGACGCCTGCCATGGAAAGCACGGAGACCGTCGCCACCATTCTACGCAGGCCGGTGATGCGCATCCTCGCGCAGAGCTCGTATCTCTCCGGTGCGCAGGCGGCGATCCGCGTCATTGTTCTTGACCGCGATACCGGCGATCCATTGCAAGGTGTGGAGAACAGCACACTTCGTATCGAGCTCGAGGAGCAGACCACAAACGCACCTCGCTTCGTCGTCAGACCTGACCAACAGGGTAATGTCGCGATTGAGCTCGAAGACACGCAGAAGAAGCCCATCACACTGTTCAACGGTAAGCTCGATCGCCGGGGCACCATCGATGCCGCGTTTCATTTTCCCGCCGGAGTGACAGGGGCGCGGATGCTGCATCTCGTCGCTGAGACCGCCTTCGGGACAATTGAAAGCACCCAGCAGATTGATCTGGAATCCAAGACCGGCATTCTGCTGACCACGGAAAAACCGATCTATCAACCGGCGCAGACCATCCATGCGCGGGCGCTGGCTCTGGACCGCGCTGACCATCATGCCGTCGCCGGACGCAAGCTTACCTTCGAGCTCGAAGATTCGCGCGGCAACAAGGTCTTTCGCCGTGCGGCGCAGACCGATGCCTATGGTGTGGCCTCAGCCGAGTTCACCCTTGCCGGTGAGGTTAACCTCGGCGCCTATCATCTGCGCGCTGTGATGGGCGACACCGATCATCCCTCCGATACACAGGAGGTCACGCTGCAGGTGCAACGCTACGTCCTGCCCAAGTTCCGCGTTGCCATCGATCTTGCGCAGAAGAATGGCAAACCGAAGCGCGACTATCGCCCTGGAGAACACATTACCGGTACTGTGCACGCAAACTACTTCTTCGGTAAGCCGGTTTCAGATGCTCCGATCAACATTACGGTGCATGGCATGGATGTCTCCCTATTTACTGCGGCTCACGCGGAAGGCCGCAGCGACACAAACGGCGACTATCGCTTTGACGTAGCTCTACCGGAGTACATGACAGGACGCAAGCAGAACCAGGGAGCCGCGCCTGTTCTGATTGAGGCCTCGGTCAAAGACTCTGCCGCACACACCGAGACGAAGAACGAACCCATCACGGTGAGTCAGTCGCCGCTGCTGATCACCGCGGTCCCCGAGGGTGGAACGCTGGTTCCCGGTATCGAGAACCAGGTCTTTGTTCTTGCCTCCTATCCGGATGGCACACCTGCGCCGGCGGAGATACGCGTCCAGCTCAACGGGGGCTCTACCCAACGTCTTGAAACGGACCTTGGAGGAATTGCCATCGCCCACATAACGCCGACGCGCGGTGTGGAGAT
>NZ_JBFRCY010000364.1:0-4571 GCF_052113305.1 Terriglobus sp. YAF25 | reverse complement strand
GTTGAGCACGTGGTCGATTGTGGCAAGAACCGAGTTGAGGTTCTCCTCCTGGACCACAATTGTGGCGCGGGTCTTCACACGCGATCTCAGTTCTCGCCGCAGATGCAGCAGATGAGCACAATTGGCTTCAACTCCGGCCAGAAAGTCGCCTCCGCGGATGATCTGGAAAGCTGACGTCTGTAGTGAGTCGTAGGACACAGCGACGGAGTGCTCCTCACCATTCAGAACCTCGATAAGGCCCTGAAGCATAGCCGGCTTGATGTGCAGCAGGTTCGTGGCGAAGCGAACCGCGAATCCGCATGTCACGGCATCGCGCACGATGTCGAGGACATCGGGCCGTAGGGTGGGTTCCCCCCCGCCCAGTACAAGCGACGTCATGCCACGCCGTACCGCCGGCTCCAGAAGCAACGTGCGAATCTGTTCTCTGCTCAATTGCCTGCGCCTGCCTTCACGATACGGAAGCGTAACGCACATCGGGCAGCTCATATCGCACGCTGCCACCACCTCCAGGTAAAGAATGCTCGGATTGGCATTAACCATGGCTGGCCTCTACCGGCTGCGTCAATTCGACCAACGAATGTAGTAGAGCGGGGGCCTGATCGAAGAGCCGCTCCACCCCGTCCGGCAATGTTAGCCGGAAAACCGGAACCGAGCTTGCGATCTGCAGGGCAGCCCGGTACGAGACCGCCCGATATTGCGCTGGAAGTTGTGCGCTCCAGTACCCGTGCTGACCGGCAGCGTGTATCGCATTGGGAATGGCGAGGCGGGTTGCGCTCCATGTGCGCTGCTGCGGCTCGCGAGGTTCCAGCACTAAAAGAGCTTGGATCGGTGCAGGCGGCCGTGGCGAAGCTGACTGTTCCGTATGCCAACGCCAGCGCACCTTCTCCTCGCCTGCATGCTCCCTCTCCCACTCCGGAAGTATCTCTCGCTCTACCATCCGTGCGGCTAGAGACCGGCTCAGGGCTAGATGGGGCAAACCGGGCAGGACAGACCAAGTTCCTTTTGTAGACTCGCGCAGCACCAGCGTCTCTTCCGCAACCAGACCTGCACCTGCACACAGCAGAGCGGCAGTGGTCGTCGACTTACCCCTGCCGCTCGCGCCAACGATGGCAAAACCGACATCATTGTGCTCAAACATCGCTCCATGAAGCACCGCGGAGCCGCGCAGGAGTACAAGCGCCGGCAACCCTTGATAAACAATCAGGCGGCTTAAATCCCCTTCGAGATATCCTCCACGGCAAAACCAACGGAGGAAACCCGCTGCATCAATCTCCAGTAAAGCCTCGCGTCCGGATGCTTCGTCGTAACAGCGCAACAACCATCGCTCGGAACTAAGGATGGAAAATTCGAGATAGTTTGACATCCGGAAATCGAATCCTGTCCAAGGCCTTTCACCGAGTGTCTTATCCTCCCGGATCGCCAGCATCGGCCGCTTACGCACTCCCGCGGATTGCTGAGCAGGTAAAGCAAGGTCCGATTGGATGTCGAAGTCAAAAGCCGTATAACAAAACAACATGGACTCGCTCCGATAAAATACGGCTCGCTTGCGGGGTTCTCGTTTGCCTCAACTGTAGCTCCCTGGGCTGTCCCGCCGTGGTGGTCTTATATTAACGAAATCCGGCTGCTGATATAGAATTCCCCAAACACCCTGCTGAGGAGCCAAGCCATCTTGTACAGCAATACAAAAGTACAACGAGCGAACCACACCATCAGCGCGGAGTATCATGACTCCCTCATCATGTTGGATCCCCTGCGAGGCAAATACCTTGAGTTAAACCCGGTAGCGAAACGCATCTGGGAGTTGATTGAAGAGCCTGTCACCGTCGATGATCTCGCCTCGATCTTGCTTAAGGAATACGACGTTCCATTCCAAAGGTGCTTTGAAGAGACAAGGGAGATCTTGGAAAAGATGATGACTCTGGAGTTGCTGCAGACCGACCTTCAGCAGACGGCGTAGTAGAACTATCGGGTCTGGCGGCTGAACCTTGACCCTGGAAACGGTTCACTATCTTCTCTGTGCTTTTGCGTTAATTCAGATCTCGCCAGTAACTCACTCACAACGAAGTGCCTGCAGGCTCAACTGGGGCTGCGCGCCGCGCGGGGATGGAAACCTCAGATCTTAGATYAGCCGACGACCAATTGATCGGGTTCTCGGTGGGGAAGAGGAGTCAGCCGCGTCGCGTAGTCAACGGCGAATATTGCCGTTTGTCGATGCAAAGATCGTATACATCGCCTTCGAATCCTGGAACTCTCCCATCCATATCGCCTTCGGGGACCCCTTCAGTGCATTGAGCACATTGGCCAACATGATCCCAATTGCCTTCCGGGCGCACCAGTTCGTTCTTCTTGTTCTTAGTCGTGAATTTGAACGAGACGGGAATTGGAACCACAGGGAGCCGATCTCGTTCAGGCAGTACTTCCAGGAAGCCGCAGGTTGCCGATGCCGTGTCGCGCTGGGCTAGTCCCGTACAACTGGTCGAGATGCTCTTCATGCTCTGGCTGCTGATTGTGGGAGCTGTACCAAAGGTGTCCACGGAGGAAACTACGCTATGCATTCCATCGAGAGTCTAGCCGACGATTTCCGCACGCTGAAAATCAGGCACGGGGACACCGCCATGCCCCCAAGGTTCCATTATCTTGTGATCTTGTCGTACACCCTGTCCGTTGGGATCTGTGTCCGGACGTCTCCACCGATCCTCATGCCCGCGCCTGGCTCACTCGCTGATCGTTCTGACTACAAATTTTGAATTTCTGATCGGATTCGGTAAGAGATTGCTGCGCCGGCGCGCATCTGCGGGCACCGCATCCGCCATACGCTTACGAATCCGTTCGAACCTGCCTTCAAAATTCAGTGGGCGTCCCTTTAAAGATTCGGACCTATCGGTTTGCGTCAGGCGAATCCCGCAAAAGAAAGTCTTTTGAGCCAAAGGATAGCGGATTAGGAGAGGCACCGTTCATTTTCCGCTTGACAGAGTCATCGCCTCATCCGAGAATCATTCGAACGAAAGCAAACGAAAGTAAATGATCTAAAAGCGGAAGCCAAAGAGCTGCATCCCGCAATGTATTTGTCCGCGAATTGGGAATATTCGCTTTCGTCCACTCTCAGGGAGGTTATATGTACCGACGTATCAGATGTCTTCTGAATCTGTGTTTTATCGTTTTCGCACTTTCCGGGATGATATCGGCTCGTGCGGATATTAAAGGATCCATCTCAGGAATCGTGACTGACCCGAGTGGCGCGGCTGTGGCGAAGGTAACCGTCCTGGCAACGAACGTCGCAACCGGCCTCCAGAGCACGGCCGTGACGGATGAAAAAGGTTTTTACAACTTTCCGACACTGAATATCGGCACATATACCGTCGAGATCAAACAGCCTGGATATAGCGCCTTCCAGGAGACTGGCATCACGATCAACGCCAACTCGGCGGTCCGCGTGGACGTGACGTTTCAGCTCGTTGCTGTTACCGATACGGTCAGCGTAAAAAGCAACTCGATCATGGTCGAGACTCAAAACACGCAGATGGGCGAAGTGATCGAATCGGAAAAGATTCAGGCAGTGCCACTTAACGGGCGCTCGTTCATCGATCTGCTGGCCTTGCAGCCTGGGGTCTCTCCGTATACCGTCACAGCGTTCAACACCGGTACGGGTATCGGGGGCAAGACGATCTCGGGTGGTCTCAGCAATGGAAACCAGAGCGTAAATGGTGGCCGTACGGGTTCCAACGCCTACCTGATTAACGGTGCGTTTGCCGAGGAAGGCGCGCACCAGGCCGCTGCGATGGTTCCGAATCTTGATTCGATCGCCGAGTTCCGCATCATCACCAACAACTACAACGCGGAGTACGGCAACTACAGCGGCGGCCAGATCAACGTTGTAACAAAATCCGGTACAAACAAGTTCCACGGAAGCGCATTTGAATTCGCCAGAAACACGGACTTCAATGCCAAGAACTACTTCTCTAAAACCCGCGGCCAGTTCAAGCGTCATCAGTTCGGCGGAACCTTTGGCGGCCCGATCCTGAAAAACAAAGCGTTCGGCTTTATCGACTACGAAGGCACGCGGCAGATTGTCGGTTCGGGCGCGAGCTATCCAGTTGCTTCGGTTGCGCAGCGCAGCGGAGATTTTTCAACGACTACCTCTTTGTTTGGCACTAAAGTGGTGGGCGGTTCCGGCGCCGGGCAGACCGCTTGGGCGAAGCAGCTCTCCAATCGGCTCGGATACACAGTTACGCAAGGCGAGCGCTACTACACTCCGGGCTGCACGTTGACCACACAGTGCGTCTTCCCCAATGGCAAAATTCCGGCTGCGATCATGGATCCCGTGGGCAAGAAGCTCAGTGCGTTTGTTCCGCAACCAACCGATGTGGGTGGCACTATCTTCGCCACAACGGCCTATAGCGCAACGAACGCAGATGATAAGGGAGCGGCTCGCGTCGACTTCAACCCTCATTTCGGAAATCTGTTCATCTATTACTTCCGCGACCACTTCAACGGTCAGACCCCCTTCTTCCGTCACACGAATGTCCCCGGCTTCGCCAGTGCAAACAATGGTTTTACACAGATGGTGAACC
>NZ_JBFRCY010000363.1:0-4596 GCF_052113305.1 Terriglobus sp. YAF25 | reverse complement strand
AGGCTGTGCAATATCGGAAGGATTCAGCACGGCCAGAGCCACCTGATAGAGCAGCGGCTGAAAGGTATGGTGATTACGGCGATCGACGATCGTGATATCGACCGCCTCTTTTGCCAGCTTCTGTGACGCAACCAGACCGGCAAAGCCTGCTCCCAGAATGACTACCCGCTTCCGTTCGGCCATCTTTACCCCCTGGAGCATTTTCCCTGTGGGTGTAGTGTAGGACTTCGCATTCTATGGGCGCTTTCCGCAGTGAAAACGCCGTCGCGCGCCCTTGCGGAATATCAGCAACATGGAAAACGCTCTAAACAATACGATGCAACAGGTTGCGCTACCGGCTCACCCAAATCCCAGCCGGCCCGAGATCAAAAGTAGGGGCCGGTAAAACCCCTAAATTTCGGGATAGAAGTCGAAGAACGCGTCCAGGCTCTGCTTCAACTGGGCCTCAATCTGTTCCCGGGAGCCTTCCAGCAGATGCATGGTCACCCGGGCCGCGTTGCCGTTCTTCAGCTCGATGGGGGCATCGCCGATCGAGGAGATCTCATCGGCGGGCAGAAGTCGCATTCCATAGACAAGTACAAGATTCGCCATAGGTCTATTGTCGCTCTGAAAACCGGGCCACGGCGGAGGGTGGGGTGGGTTTGAATCTTCGGGAGGCCGTTTACAATCAAACCTTAGCCATGTCCGACCATACAACCCGCGACACAGTCATCCTCGGTTCCGGCTGCTCCGGCCTGACGGCCGCCATCTATACCGCCCGTGCCAACCTGAAGCCCCTCGTTCTGGAGGGTCATGAGCCCGGCGGACAGCTTTCCATCACCACGTTGGTCGAGAACTTCCCCGGCTGGCCCCAGGGCGTACAGGGACCCGAGCTGATCGAGAACATGAAGCAGCAGGCGACGCGCTTTGGCGCGGAGCTCACGATGGCTCACCTGGTCTCGGTCGATCTTTCCAAGCGCCCCTTTGAGCTGAACCTGGGCAAGGAGACTATCCACACCCGCACGCTGATCATCGCCTCCGGAGCTTCGGCCCGCTGGCTGAATATTCCCAGCGAACAGGCCCTGATCGGTCACGGCGTCTCGAGCTGCGCTACGTGCGACGGATTCTTCTTCTCCGGCAAGGAAATCGCAGTCGTGGGGGGCGGCGACTCCGCCATGGAAGAGGCTCTCTTCCTCACCCGCTTCGCGACCAAGGTCACGCTGATCAACCGCAGCGAGAGCTTCCGTGCCAGCAAGATCATGCTGGAGCGCGCGATGGCTCACCCGAACATCGTCTTCCGCACCAGTACGGTAGTGGACGAGGTTCTGGGCGTAGAAGAGAAGGACGTCAAAGGTCTGAAGCTGCGGAACATCAAGACCAACGTCGTAGAGAATCTGCCGCTGTCGGGTCTGTTCCTCGGGATCGGTCACGAGCCGAACGCGAAGATGTTCCGCCACCAGATCGACCTGGACGACGACGGCTACATCAAGACCGTGAACAACGTCTTCTGCACTCTGAACGGACAGATTGTTCCCGGCGTCTTCGCCTCTGGCGACGTGCAGGACCGCCGCTACCGCCAGGCCATCACGGCTGCGGGCACCGGTTGCATGGCCGCGCTGGAAGTGGAGAAGTTCCTCGAAGAGCACGGAAGGTAAGAGCATTTTTCCCGTGGGTGTAGTGTAGGACTTCCACATCTATGGGCGTTTTCGCAAGGAAACACCCCTTCCGGGATGCCCAGCAGCAGGGAGAACGCTCTAAGAGCACAAAACGTAATTCATAAGGCCGCGATATCCTGTCGGCACCTTTACGGAGGTCCCTTCATGGAGATTCGCGGCCTTTGTCCGCTTCTTGGAGTCTTCGATATGCCGCGATCAGTGCGCTTCTACTGCGACAACCTCGGCTTTGTGATCCATCAACGTTCCGCGACCTATACGGTTGAGGACGGAGTAGAGCTCTTTCACTGGGCATGGCTCAAGCGCGATGATGCGGAGCTGATGCTGAATACCGCTTACGACGAAGGCCGACGTCCCAACCTGGAAAACCCTATGCGCATTGCGGCTCACCAGGACACCACGCTTTATCTTGGCTGTCCGGATGTGGATGGCGCCTATGAAGAGCTAAAGGCAAAGGGCGTTTCCTGCAAGCCTCCGCAGACAGCCTGGTACGGCATGCGGCAGCTAGAAATGCGTGATCCGGATGGGTTCGGCATCGTACTTCAATGGAGGGCAAAGTAGGTATGTCGGTACAAACGGGACGCTACACCGCACAGCTCGAAGGCGATTTTGTCGTCTTCCTGATCGGCATGCGCATCAACTCGCTATTGGCTATACACAAATGGATGCCAGTCACGAAGACGATGCCGCGCATGCTGAAGGAGCTCTATCACCAGCCGGAGCTCGGCTTTCTGCGGCACGAGATTTTCCTGGGCCGGCGCACGCTGATGACGGTACAGTACTGGCGCACCTTCGACCAGCTTCATGCCTATGCGCATGCCCGCAATCATGAACATCTGCCGGCATGGGCTGAGTTCAACCGCCGCGTGGTGAAGAGCGGAGTCGTGGGTGTCTTTCACGAGACCTATCTGGTCAAGGCCGGACAGTACGAAGCGATCTACTCGGATATGCCACGCTTCGGTCTGGCCAGTGCCGGACAGCATGTGCCTGCGATAGGACGGTTGAATACGGCGCGGGAGCGGTTGCAGCAAGACTAGGATTGTTTGGGCCTTGGGACCTCGCAAATATCCCACCCATCGCGTTGCGATGGATGGGCACCCAGTGTATTGGCAGCCATGGCAGGCAAAAGCGGATCGAGCTGGGCTCGATCCGCTTCGTTTTTATCCAGCAACCAGGAACTAGCAACCGGGAACTACCTCGGCGGCTCTGCCGCTTCTGTGGCCTTCTTATCGGCCTTGTCCTGGGTCTTGTCGGCTTTCTTCTGTTCGCTGGAATCCAGCTGCTTCCGCTTAGCTTTATCTGCCTTTGCCTGAGCTTTTTCAGCCTTGGCGTCCTTCTTCAACTGTTTCTGCTCCTGTTTATTAGCTTCCTGGCGGGTTTGCTGGCTGGTCTCCTGAGCCAAACCGGCCAAGCCCAGGCTCAGGGCGCACCCGAGCACCGCAGCGCGTGTCATGTAGGTCATCTTTCACCTCCGTGCGTTTTGCTAAGACGCACGCTGCACCGTTTTTGCTGCCCGTTTAGAAGCGGTGGAACATGAAAAAGGCGGCGCCTATCAGACACCCGAAGGCGGCGAAGTAGTTCCAGCGCAACTTCTCGCCGAAATACAACACGGCGAAGACACCGAAGACCGACATGGTGATGACCTCCTGCAGCACCTTGAGCTGTTCCGGAGAGAACTTGCCGGCGCCGATGCGGTTGGCCGGGACCTGCAGGCAGTACTCAAAAAAGGCAATTGCCCAGCTTATGAGAATCACCTTCCACAGCGCGGCATCGCGATGCTTCAGGTGGCCATACCAGGCGATAGTCATAAAGATGTTCGAACCAATGAGAAGCAGAATCGTCCACATATCTTCCTCAGATGCAAAACTAGAGATATGTCCATCGTAGAGAACCTGGAGCGCGTCAGCGAACAGATCGCCGTAGCCTGCGCCAAGGCCGGCAGAAGTGAAGCCGATGTCGCCCTGATGGCGGTCTCCAAGACACATCCCGCATCGGCGATTGAAGAGGCCTATGCCGCGGGACAGAGGCTCTTTGGTGAGAATCGCGTGCAGGAGTGGGAGGCGAAGTCCGCGCAGCTCTCTCTGCCAGGCCTGGAGATGCATCTCATCGGCCCCCTGCAGTCGAACAAGACCAATAAGGCCGCCGGGATCTTCCATACGATTGAGGCCGTCGATTCGCTACGCATCGCACAACGGCTCGACACGGCCGCACAGGCACTTGGGCGCAAGCTTCCGATCCTGCTTGAGATCAAGCTCTCGCACGAAGACTCAAAGCATGGCATGGCTCCGGAGGAACTCCCTGCCTTGCTGGAGGCTCTGCCCGTGCTCACACATGTGGTGCCGGTCGGCCTCATGACGGTGCCACCGTTGGATGCGCAGGGAGAAGAGGCACGTCCTTACTTCCGCCGTCTGCGTGAGCTGCGCGACCAGGCACAGACCAGGATCGCTACCCTCACTCAGCTCTCCATGGGGATGTCGCACGACTACACCGTGGCCATTGAAGAAGGTTCCACCTGCGTTCGTGTGGGGACAGCCATCTTCGGCGAAAGGGAGTACCTGCAGCCATGAGTCTGCGACTGCAGCAGGTTGGCGAGGATTGCTTGCTGCCAGTCCGTCTCCATCCCGGCGCCCGGTGCAACGCGATTACCGGCCAGCACGATGGGGCACTCAAAATCGCATTGACAGCACCTCCCGTAGACGGCAAAGCCAACGTCGCATTGTTGCGCTATCTTGCTGAAATACTGGGGCTTCCTCAAAGCCGGATAGAGCTGAAGAGCGGCCAGACCAACCGATCCAAAATGGTTTTGATTACACGCATCCGGGCCGAGGAGGTCGCAGCGAAGCTGACCCCGGCCACGTATACTTAAGGAAGAGCAAGCCCAAATCCCGATTGCGATTTGCGAATCGCCATTCCTCATTCGGAGACATTTTTCATGCAGTTTCGC
>NZ_JBFRCY010000362.1:0-4596 GCF_052113305.1 Terriglobus sp. YAF25 | reverse complement strand
ACCCAGTGCATGGGCTGTCCAGATTACGGTCAGGCGGCCTTTTCCTTTCGCCCTACCACCAGAGAATGTTCATCAGGATAGTGGAGGCGAACAGGATGACCGCGAGAACGCAGAGCATCCGGTTTCTCGGGATCAGGTCTTCACGTTGCCAGCGGAGTGTTGCATGCTGCTGCGCAGCATCCAGCGTCACCGGCGGGCTCGAGAGCCAACCTACAACCATTGCGATGGTAAACGCATAAATTGAGGCATAGAAATTTGCGGACATCGTGCTTCCGTAGTGCAGCCATCCGCGCATGACAGCGATGGAATGCAGCGAGGAGAGTATGGATCCGGTGAAGAAACCGATCATGGCGCCGCGTTCCGAAGCTCTGCGAGAGAAGATTCCCAGGAGAAATACTGCCCAGAACGGCGCGGCAAAGACCGAAAAGATCAGTTGCACGTGCTCCATCAGGTTGGCAAAGAGGAAGTTGAGATAGGACGCAAACAGACTGACGATGACCGCAAAGATTACGGCCACGCGTCCCATCGTCAGGTAGTGCCGGTCAGACTTTCCGGACCGAAGCACCTGATGGTAGATATCTTCGGTCCACAGCGCGGCAAATGCCGAAACGTTCGACGCCAGCCCCGACATCAGACTGGCCGCGAGCGCCGTGATCCCCAGGTCAGTCAGCCACCGGCCGTAGAGCAAGGTCATCAGGGATGGCAGCGCTCGGTCATAGCGATCCAGGTTCGGCACCAGACCGTAGGCGACCAGGCCAGGCACGATCACGATCATGGAAAAGATGTGTTTGCCGAAACCCGCCCATAGCGGCACCTGCCTGGCCTCAAGTTCTGTGCGGGCCGTGAAGGCACGCTGCATGAGCACAAAGTCAGTGCACCAGTATCCGAAGCTGAGAACGAGGCCAAGGCCGACAGCAACACCGAGCACATCCATCGGAGCGTGCGGAGCAACCAGCGGCAGACCACGCCAGAGATGCACACGGTTACCAAGAGCCCAGGCGGGAAGTGTTCCGAAGCGGCGTGCGCTGAGAATCGCCAGCGGAAGCAGGCCGGCGACGATGACGGCAAGCTGAAAGATCTCGTTATAGATGGTGGCTCGAATGCCGCCGAGCAACACATAGATCGTCAACGCGATAGAGCAGAGAGCGATACCGTATTCGAATGGAAGCGACATGGTCGCGACCAGAACCTGGGCGACAGCGTACTGGCTGATGCCGGCCAGAAGCAGAAGCATGATCGCGGTGATGCATGCGTTGATGAGGCGCATGCGCGGGCCATAGCGGAGAAGAAGATATCCCGGCACGCTGGTGATGTTGTTTCGCCGATAGATCGGCATCATCCAAAGCGCGAGAAAGATCATGGCCGGGATGGCGCCCACCCAGTAGAAATGAAGCGCCTGCGCTCCATACTGCGCGGCCATAGCGCTAAGTCCAACAATCTCAAGGGCGCCGCAGTTGGTCGCGATGTAGGCAGTGACCACCGCCCACAAAGGCATGACGTGGGTCGCATTCAGATATTCGTTGACGGAGACATTCCGCCGTTTCGAGAACCATCCGATGACCATCGTGGCGACGAGATAGGCAGCAAAAAAAGCGAGATCGGCACCCAGAGGCCTTCCGGATTGCATGCTCAACGCTTGCTCTTCTTCTTCTTCGGCGCACTCTTCGGCCTCGCGGTACTTTCGCGGACGATCAGTTGTGTGGGAACGGAGAACTCAGCACCGATTCGATCGAGATTCTGTTTCGTATAGTTCATTGCCTGCAGACAGGCGGTCGCAAGCCGCTTGCGCGGAATGCGGATGGTGGTAAGCGGAGGCTGCACGACCTCACTCAGAAAAAGGTCGTCGACACCGACGATCGAAAGGTCTCGCGGAACAACTCCGCCGAGACGATGAATGCCGAGCGCCGCTCCTAAAGCCGTGAGGTCGTTGGCGGTAATGATCGCGGTTGGCGGAGCCGGCAATTGCATCAGCGACACAACGGCAGCTTCACCACCGGTAACCTGATAGTTCCCACGCCGTGTCAGCCCTGGATAGAAGACCAGACCGGCGCCGCGTATAGCCTGTTCGAACGCATTGGCCCGCACTTCCGAGGTATGAGGACCTTTGGTGCCGCCGATATACCCGATCCGTTTATGCCCAAGGGTTTTCAGATGTTGCACGGCTTCGACGAAGCCGCGCTCATAGTCAATGGAAACGTCACTGCAGCCGACCTGTACCGACCGGCGGTCCACGGTTACCAGCGGGATCTGGCGCAGGAGCAATGGTTCTACCGCACCGGTATCAAACTCAGAGGAGACCAGGACAGCGCCATCGACCTGCCGCATCAACATGCGCCGGACAGATTTCAGCAGTTTGTCGGAGGTCTGCACGCTGATGGGCAGTACTTCGTGATCGATGTCGATGAGCAGATCTTCGAAGGCGCCTACGAACTCCCCAAAGAACGGGTTGCGAAGGTCCGGTATAACCAATCCGTATGTTCGACTGCGGCCATACTTCAGCATCGCCGCACTGGGGTTTGGGATGAATCCGGCTTCGCTGACGAAGTGTCTGACTTTTTTAGCTGTGTCTTCGCGGACCAGGGAGGAACCGCTCAAGACACGCGACACCGTGGCACAAGACACGCCTGCACGCCGAGCGATCTCGCGCATGTTTACAGAACCCACGACACCTACCGTCACCCGTTTTTGAGCGGGCACCATTCCTCCGCATCCGAATGGCCGCACTGCATTTCCTGCGAGAAATCAGAACTTGAAAGGGCTAGTTTTTATACGATATCATCGGGCTCAAAGTTTCATGTCACAGCGGAAATATCTGTATTAATTCAATGAAGTTCGATGCTTCATCCCAGGCGGTTTCAGCTTCACGACGTGCTTTCCTGCGGGGCGCTGTCGGGATGGTTTCGGCAACTTCGTTCAGCAGCAGCCTGGCATTGACCGGTTCCGCGATACGCCCAGCCGACAAGACAATCGTCGTGACCTTCGGCGGCGGCGCGCGGGATGAGGAGACCTTCGCGGAAGAGGGCCAGGCGAATATCCCCAACCTGCTGCATACCCTGCTGCCTCAGGGCACCTTCTTCACTCAGGTTCGGAACGCCGGCATCCTTGGTCACTATGTTGCGACGGCAAGCATCGTCACCGGTGTTTACGAACGGTTCAACAATTTCATCGCCCAGCCGCCGCCGAATCCTACCCTCTTTGAGTACTTCCGCCGGGAGCTGCGGCGGCCGGAGACCGATGCATGGGTGATTGCCCCCAGTAATGGCTTCCAGAAGATCGGCAGCAGCAGCGCCCAGGGCTTCGGTCCCCAGTTCGGCGCGGGTGTCATTCTGCCCAAACGCCTGCTCAGCGCCGCTTCACGAAACACCCCCAATCTATTCGATAACGATCAGTTACAGCATTTCCTGCAGGACAACTACGAGATGCCCTCGTATGACATCTCAGTGACCGCGCAGGATAACGAGATGCATCTGGATACGCTGGAGTCGACCTTGCGGCTCTCGGTGCAGGACTTCGTGAAGCATGCCAGAACCCTGGACAGTGCCGACGAGCTCTCCATCTTTATTGCCAGGCGGCTGATGGATCAGCAGGCRCCTTCGCTCATGATGTTGACGCTGCACGATATGGACGTTGCCCACTCCGGAGCGTTCTCGCTGTACATCGACGCGATTCAGCGCGCTGACCGTCTCTGCGCCGAGCTTTGGAAAGCTGTACAGTCTCATCCGGAATATAAGGACCGTACGACGGTCTACATCATGCCGGATTTTGGCCGCGATGCCGATGATGACCCAGCCGGCAATGGATTCCAGCATCATCGCACCGGCAGCGCAATGGCTCGCACCACATGGCTGCTTGCCCTGGGACCGCATGTCCGTCAGAACACCGTCGTTGATCGCGCGATTGAGTCCATTGACCTGGTGCCGACCATCGGCTGTCACCTTGGCTTCAGCACCAACTCACCGGGCCGGTGCATTGAGGAGCTGCGATGACACCGGATCAACTGCAGCCGTCCTCGTTCGACCGCTATCCACCGCTGGCGCGCAGCTTCGCGGTGGAGCACCTTGCCCTGCTGCGGCAGCTGCCGCTTACGGTCTGCCCGTCGTTCCTGGCGCAGATCTCTGATCTCGATACCCGGTTTCCCATCGAAAGGAAGACGCTGGCCTGGCAATGCGATTCCCTTGCGGCTCTTCCGCAGGAAAGGCGCGATGCTCTGCTTGCTCCCTTACGCGCCATTGCAATGGCGCCGGAGCTGGAGAAGCTGGACTGGGTTAACTCTCCAGCGGTTTTCGTGGAGCGCCTGAGCGCGCATCTGTGGTCTACCGGGCAGATCAACAGTTTCCATGATGCATCTCGTGAACTCTTTGCCGCCATTCCGAATCAACAGAACGAGGCCACACGGCTCGCACTGATCGTTGTCGGGCAGGGCGCAGATGCGTCCCGGGCATCGATCCTCAGCAAGCTTGCACGGAAGGGTGTCCGCTTGAACGGCGTGAACCCGGCAACTGCGCAGCAACAACTGCTGGAAGCATTCGCGACACACGCGGCGAAAGAGCAAGAGGCCTACGCGCATTGGTATGTCGATGGCGGCCAGCCGTGGGT
>NZ_JBFRCY010000361.1:0-5077 GCF_052113305.1 Terriglobus sp. YAF25 | reverse complement strand
CGTACGCACCCTTGCTGGCGCCCTTGGCCTTCTCAGGGTCCAGAACGGGCAGGTCCTGACGCGAGAGGGCCATGAAGCTTGCCGACTTGCGCTGCAGGGCGATCTTCCAGCACTCAGCTGTCTCATTGGCGTCCGCCGGGCGGAAGTCAGTGAGCTGCGGAATGGCGCGAAGGCTCATGAGCTGCTCSACCGGCTGGTGSGTCGGGCCGTCYTCGCCCAGRCCGATSGAGTCGTGCGTGAAGATGAACAGCGAGTGCGTGCTCATCAGCGACGCCAGACGGATAGCGTTCCGCATGTAGTCGGAGAAGACGAAGAAGGTCGAGCCGAACGGAATCAGACCGCCGTGAGCAGCCATACCATTGACGGCAGCAGCCATGCCGAACTCGCGAACGCCGAAGAAGATGTTGCGGCCGTTCGGGTCGATGTGGAAGTTGGTCGATTCCTTGAAGATGGTCTTGGTGGAGGCGGTGAGGTCGCTCAGGAATGTAGAACGATTCCTCCGGCGGGAAGCCAAGAGCTTCCTTGGTCTTCTTGGTGTTCTCAGCGCCCAGAGCCTCGCCATGCACCTTGCTGGTGCCGGCGTGCGGGCTGCCGTAGCCGATGACCGTGCGCACGCGCACCAGGGTCGGCTTCTCAGTCTCAGCCTGAGCTTCCTTGATGGCCTTACGCAAGGCGTCCAGATCGTTGCCGTCGGCAACGTGCAGCACCTGCCAGTGATAGCCCTCAAAACGCTTGGTCACATCTTCGGTGAATGAGAGCTCGGTCGGTCCGTCCAGCGAGATCAGGTTGTCGTCATAGAAGACGATCAGCTTACCCAGCTTCAGCGTTCCGGCAAGCGACGCGGCCTCGTGCGAGACACCTTCCATCAGGTCGCCGTCACCGCACATCACATAGGTGTGGTGATCGACGATCTTCATCTCCGGCTGATTGAAACGAGCACCCATGTGCTTCTCAGCGATCGCCAGACCGACGGACATCGCAAGGCCCTGGCCCAGCGGACCGGTAGTGACTTCAACGCCGGGGGTCTCACCGTACTCCGGGTGACCTGGCGTGATGGAGTGCCACTGACGGAAGCTCTTCACCTGATCCAGCGGAACGTCGTACCCGGAGAGATGCAGCACGCTATACAGCAGCGCCGAAGCATGTCCGTTCGACAGCACAAAGCGGTCACGATCGATCCACTTGTGGTCCGCGGGATTATGCTTCATCACATCGTGGTACAGCAGGTAGGTCAGCGGCGAAAGCGCCAGCGGAGCACCGGGATGGCCACTCTTGGCCTTTTCAACGGCATCGACTGCGAGAAGACGAAGGGTATTGATGGACTTCTGAACCAGGTCGCTCATGTATTCCTCGGGCACCAGGGCAAAAGCCTTAGTGCGCTCGTGTTAGTAAGGGTTTTCGTTATCACTTCCAGTGTACAGGTTCCGTTGACTGGCCTTGGGTGGTCAGCTGACTTGCACCGTGAAGTTATAGCCGAGCCACCGATGCTGCTGCGGCCAGTAGAGGGTGAATTCGATGTGGCCCTGCTGCCCTGACTGAGTTGCAATCTCAGCGAAGAAACCCGGATAGCCCGCCGATTTCGAATCGGCAGCCTGACGAGTGGTCCAACCATCTGTCGTCCAGATCACCTGGAATTGGTCGCGATCCACAATTCTGAGCCGCTTTCCTGCACCGACGGTATGCACCGGACGGATGATCTTGAAGATCTCAATCTGGCAGCCGCCCTTGCGCTGCTCACAGGGCGCTGCATAACGCTCGGCGACACATGAGATGCGGTCGAAGACCTGACCGTCCGTTGTGGATCGCAACAATTTCAGATATTCCGAGTGCGCCCACACCAGCGGCTGCGCCGCCCCGGCGGACCGGCCGAAGAACAGCCCTTCTTCGGGGAGATCATGGTAATCCCAAATCTGCTCGGGCAACATGCCGCCGAAGCTTGAGAAGCGTTCCAGCGCAGTAATGAATGGGGTCACGTCTTTGCCCGCCGCCAGTTCATAGTGTGCACGTTCACCAGTCAACAGAGGCCAGGCGCGGCCCTGTCCATAGTGAAGGAACGGACCTCCATCCTTTTGCTGGCCGTAGCCATCATGGTTGTAACGGCGCCAGCAGGGGCCGTAGGGCGTATCGATACGCAATACCTTGTCGATAACCTTCAGCGAATTGATGATCAACGGATCATCTGCGCGGCGAACGCCGTAACGCACAAGCTCCAGGAAGCCGGCGTCCACAATCTCATTGGCAGCGAAGTTGTATTGCTCGCCCGGAGTGCGATTGGCCAGGTTCAGGCGTCCATCGCCGATCGCCGGATTGTAAAAAGGATCTCCGGGATAGGGAGGAGTGACACGGACATAGTGATATCTCACATCCGGATGCAGCACACCGTTGGTCGTCGTCGTCCACTCTTCCAGATGCGACTCGATCCAGTCGGCGTAGACCTCGAGGAACTCCGCCAGCTCCGGCGCCTTATGGCCACGTGCGATATCGGCAGCGCAGATAAGGCCGCTGATGACCGCAGCCAGTGTCGATGGAGAGTATCCGGCGTTCTCTTCCCAGCGCTCCTGCTGCGTCACCGGAGCATAGTGCACCAGGAAGGCGGCGGCATTTTCGACGAACGGAAACACATCGAAGCCACCCAATCCACCCAGCTTCCATAAACGCCACGCCAGAATGATGGGGAACGCGACTTCATCCAACTGAATGCCGGTCCAGTAGGGTGTTCCGTCGATCCAGAAGTTCTGCGGGAAGCTGCCATCAGGCTGCTGGGAGCAGGCCAGATATACCAACGCCCGGCGTGCCGTATCGACGCGCCCACAGGCCAGCAGAGCGCTGGCAGACTGCACCATATCGCGCGTCCAGACCAGGTGGTAGCCGCCCAGGTCGTCGTCACCCTTCGATGCACCCCAGGGAATGGAGGCAGAAGCGATGAATGCTCCGGTATAGGTCTTATCTTCGTGCGCCAGCACAACGTTGTGACTGATGCGCATCAACCGGCCGCCGTCGGTGGACTTTCCTGCCAAGTGTTCGGGAGCCGGAGCGCGGTACCACTGCTCGATAAAGCGCTTCATGTGCGCCTCGTAAGGAGTGGAGAGCGATTGCATCATTCCGGCAAGAGCAGCGTGATGGCCCTCTCCGAGGGAGATCGCAAGGGTGAACTCACGGTTGCGGGCGACATCGATTTCGCCCATCAGAGCGATATTGCCGTTCAACGCCTGCCCGAACTGCCAGTCCATCTTCATGTTCTGAATCAGATCCTGGTAGCCGTCTGACGAGCCCACAAAACCGCAGGACGAACGCGTGAATCCGCAGGAGGCGCCCATCGACAGCGAAGTTCCGTTCTTCCAGGCAATCAGGGCACGCTGGCCAGCAACTTCAATCGATCGGCCGGAGTTTCCCGCACCACCACCTTCAATGTGCGGCGCCAGCAGGGCATAACACTTCAACCGCTGCAGYAGGTCCTCTTCCCCATCAATCTTCACGCGGACCAACACCACCGGGTGGTGAGGATCGCAGAGAAACTCCTTCGTCACGCGATATCGGCCCTGCAGGTCGGTGGCGACGACGCGGACCGCAAGCGCATCCGGATCCACATAGTGGAAGTCGTACTCAAAGTCACGCTTCTCTTCGTGGAAGAAGGTCTCCCCATCGGTGAACAGAAACTCCATGTCGCGAATCTGCGGACGATCGATGGTGGGGTAGTAGACCTCATTCAGTGTTCCGTGCGAGACGGTGAACCAGACTCGTGAGGATGCGGCATACGCCGTACAGACAGCGTCTTTTTTTGAGGAAGTCCAGCGAGGTTCAAGCCCAGGCGCACCAAAAGCCATGCCCTGGTCGTCAAGCCAACGATACGCAGCGGATAAAGCGTTCATTGTTACTGATTAAAAACCATAGGAACGCAGGTAACCGCAAATGAAGGAAAAATGTCGGCCCGGTTCTATGCGAGTCGCACTATTTCTGAGGCATATTGCGCGCCGACGTCCCTAAGTTCACGTGGCAGCAGACCTTCGGCTCGCTGCGATATCATCAGAGTCCGTGACGTACTGCGCATCGCAGTGCTCAATCGCCGCATCAAAGGGCGTGTCACACCGCTGACGCCAGAATTTAATGGCACGCCCTAACCCTGAACCGAAACGACCCGACAGGAGATCTCACGTGGCCTACGAACTACCCGCCCTTCCCTACGACTACGCCGGCCTGGAGCCCCATATTGATGAGGCGACCATGAAGCTGCACCACGACAAGCACCACCAGACCTACGTGACGAACCTGAATGGCGCCATCGAGAAGCATCCGGAGCTGGGTTCAAAGTCGCCGGAAGAGCTTGTGGCCGGTCTGGCGAGCGTACCGGAAGACATCCGTACCGTCGTCCGCAACAACGGTGGCGGCCAYGYCAACCACACCATGTTCTGGGAGATCATGAAGCCGAACGGCGGCGGAGCTCCGACCGGCGCTATCGCCGACCAGATCACGAAGGACTTCGGCGACTTTGAGGCCTTCAAGAAGAGCTTCAATGAGACCACTGCGAAGCAGTTCGGCTCCGGCTGGGGCTTCCTGGTCTACAAGGGCGGCAAGCTCGAGATCGTCACCAAGCCCAACCAGGACTCTCCGCTGACCGACGGTCTGTTTCCGATCTTGGGCAACGATGTGTGGGAACACGCCTACTACCTCAAGTACCAGAACAAGCGCCCGGACTACCTGGCCGCCTGGTGGAACGTCGTCAACTGGGACGAAGTCAACAAGCGCTTCGAGACAGCCAAGAAGTAGGAATTAGTTGAATAGTTGAAGAACAGAAGAGCCACCCTGACGGGTGGCTCTTCTGTTTGGGTTGAATGGTTGAATGGTATAGAACGTGGAGGGCTTAGAGCATTTCCCGGTGGGGGTAATGTAGGGCTTCCGCATCTATGKGCGTTTTCCGCAATGAAAACGCCGCTGCACGCCCCTCCCGGGATACCCAGCAACAGGGAAAATGCTTTAGAGATATGCAACCAAGTCGATTTCGACCGTTGTTCCTCGCGGATTGGCAGCCACGATGGTCGTTCTTACCTGCGGCTCCTTGGGAAACCGCGCAGCGAAGATC
>NZ_JBFRCY010000360.1:0-5819 GCF_052113305.1 Terriglobus sp. YAF25 | reverse complement strand
GGACGAGGGTATGGACCTGGGCGCGAAGGGCAATGAGATGGCTTTGCAGCGCTTGAAGGATGCGGCCGAGAAGGCAAAGATCGAGCTCTCCACCACCATGGAGACGGAGATCAACCTGCCCTTTATCACGGCCGATGCGACCGGACCGAAGCACCTGGTGAAGAAGCTGACACGTGCGAAGTTCGAGTCGCTGGTTGAGGACCTGCTGCAGCGTTCGGTTGGCCCCTGCAAACAGGCGCTGGCCGATGCGGGCGTCGATGCCAGCAAGATCGACGAGGTGGTTCTCGTCGGCGGACAGACCCGTATGCCGCGCATGCAGCAACTGGTGAAGGATCTCTTCGGCAAGGAGCCGCATAAGGGTGTGAACCCGGATGAGGTGGTTGCCATCGGAGCTGCGATCCAGGGTGGTGTGTTGACCGGTGATGTGAAGGATCTGCTGCTGCTCGACGTGACGCCGCTGACGCTGGCGATTGAGACGCAGGGTGGCGTAGCTACTCCGATGATCCCGCGTAATACCACCATTCCGACGAAGAAGAGCGAGACCTTCTCGACGGCGGCGGATAACCAGACCGAGGTGGAGGTGCACATCACGCAGGGCGAGCGTCCTCTGGCGAGCCAGAACCGCACGCTGGGCAAGTTCAAGCTGGGCGGCATCATGCCAGCTCCGCGCGGCGTGCCGCAGATCGAGGTCACCTTCGACATCGATGCCAACGGTATCCTGAACGTGACGGCGAAGGACAATGCCACCGGTAAGGACGCGAAGATCACCATCACCAGCTCGTCGGGCTTAAGCAAGGACGAGGTGGAGCGCATGGCCAAGGAAGCCGAGGCGAATGYCGCGGAAGACAAGGGCAAGCGCGAGGAGATCGAGGCCCGCAACCAGCTCGACTCGCTGGTCTACAACATCGAGAAGATGTTGAAGGAGAGCGGCGAGAAGGTGCAGGCCGCGGATAAGAGCGAGGTCGAATCGGCTCTGTCTGATGCAAAGCAGACGCTGGTGGGAACACCTTCAGTCAGCGACCTGAAGGCGGCGCACGAGAAGCTGACGGCGGCGAGCCATAAGCTGGCGGAGGCCATGTACAAGGCCAATGCATCGGGCGCTCCGACCGAYGGTGGAGCAGCGGCTACCGGAACAACCGAGCAGCCGAAGAAGGACGAGGGCGTGATTGACGCCGAGTATGTAGACGTCGATCAGAAGTAAGAACTGAATATGTTTGAGACTGAGAATCAGGCGCGCGAGTTCGTACGTAAGTTCTCCGAGGTAGCCCCGGATGTGATCTTCCGGATTGAGCCGATGCCGTTAGAGCATGTGTGGAACTAATCGAGCATCTGCGAGATAAAGCGGAGATTCATGCCTGAAGGAAATGAGATTCATCGTTGGGCGGAGAGGCACAGCAAAGCGTTCGTCGGGAAGAAGCTTCATGTTGAAGCTCCCGGCGGACGCTTTGCGTACGCTGACGCCATCGATGGTAAGACGTTGAAAAAGATTCACGCAGTGGGCAAGCATCTCGGCTATGAGTTTGGGCCGGATGCGATTCTGCATGTCCATCTTGGCCGTTATGGTGACTGGACGGAAGGTGTCGGTGAGTTGCCGCCGGTGAAGGGCGCATTGCGGGTGAGGTTATCCAGACGGTCTGCAAAGAAAGCGGGTCCTTCGGCTTCGCTGCGCTCCGCTCAGGATGACAACGGAGAGGCGAGTACAACGCGGCATGGATGGTACTCGGAAGATGATGGGTCTACCTCTCTGGAGCCTGCGGATGTGGACTGGATCGAGCTGCGAGGGCCTTCCGACTGCTCGCTCTATGACCGTGAGCAGTGGAAGAAGTTGCTGGCCAGGTTAGGCCCTGATGCGTTGAATGGCGACGATCCCGAGCCGGCATTCGCGAAGATTGCGCGGTCGAAGACGCCGATCGCGGCGCTTCTGATGGACCAGTCGGTACTTTCGGGCATCGGAAATATCTATCGCGCGGAGCTGTTGTACCGGGCGCGGTTGTCGCCCTTTCTTGCCGGCAAAGATGTGCCAAAGACAACAGTTGAGGCCATGTGGAACGATTCCATTCCGCTGCTTAAGGCGGGTATGGTGGACAGAAGGATTGTGACGACCCTGCCGAAGGATCGTCCACACAGTGAAGGGAAGCCGTTGAAACCGGAGGTGCACTACGTCTACCGGCGGCACGGCAAGCCATGCTGGGTGTGCGGTACGAAGGTGCAGCGGCAGGAGATGGCTGGGCGCAGTTTGTATTGGTGCCCGACGTGCCAGGCGGAGTAAGTTTAAGGGAAACAGATTATGGCAACGACGCAGCAGAAGGATTACTACGGCGCACTTGGCGTGAAGAAGACGGCGACGGCGGATGAGATCCGCAAGGCCTTCCGTAAGCTTGCGCGTAAGTATCACCCCGACGTGAATCCCGGGGATAAGAAGGCCGAAGAGAAGTTCAAGGAGATTTCGGAGGCGAACGATATCCTCTCCGACGCGAAGAAGCGCAAGGTCTACGACCAACTCGGCTTCTACTCCGACAATATCGATCCTGCCGCCGCCGAAGCGTATGCCCGCGGCGGAGCCGGCGCACGTGGCGCCGGTGGTCAGGGCGTTCCATTCGACTTTGGCGGTTTTGACTTCTCCGGTTTCACTGGCGGCGGTGGGCGTCAGCAGCAACCGCAGGAGAGTGAATCGAGCGGTTGGGGTAGCTTCCGCGATATCTTCGGCGGCATCTTCAACGGTGGCCGCGACCAGGACGAGGGGCCGCAGCCCGGCACGGATATCGAGTACCAGGTGACGGTCGATTTCTGGACCGCCATTCGCGGTGGAACGACGCGGCTTGAGATCCAGCGGCAGGAGGTCTGCCCGACGTGTCATGGGCGCTCCACCACGGGCGGCAGCATGACCTGCCCGGAGTGCCACGGCAGCGGCCAGGTCACGCAGATGGGTGGCCGCATGAAGTTCAACCTGCAGTGCCCGCGTTGCGGGGGGACGGGGAAGGTGCAGAACGATTGCGTCACCTGCCATGGGCAGGGCGTCGTGCTGAAGCGTGAGCCGGTGGAGTTTCGCATCAAGGCCGGCACGCGTGACGGACAGCGCATCCGTCTGGCAGCCAAGGGCAACGCCGGGCTGCATGGCGGACCTGCGGGCGATCTGTATCTGATCATCAAGGTCGGTGAGCACCCGGTCTTTTCGCGAGTGGCCGATGACGTCTATGTCACCGTTCCAGTCACCGTCTCTGAAGCTGCACTGGGAGCGAAGGTTGAGGTGCCCACGATCGATGGCCGGGCGCATCTGAAGATTCCGCCGGGCACGCAGACGGGGCAGAAGCTGCGCCTGCGAGAGAAGGGTGTGCCGTCGGCTACACACGAGGGCAGTCGCGGTGACCAGATCGTCGAGGTCAAGATCGCGGTGCCGAAGGTGCAGGATGAGCGCTCGAAGGAGATTCTGCGCGAGCTCGCCAAGCTGAATCCCGAGGATCCCCGCGACGAGCTCTTCAGCAAGGTATAGGGATGTGTCGATAAATTTGGTTTGTGTTTTGTTCGGAATTTTGGGTATTCCCGACCCACCCTAACGTTGTGAGGGTGGGGCACCCGGGTAGGATGTGTCGGTAGAGAAGCGGGTCCTTCGCGCTGCTCAGGATGACAAAGCCAGTGGTCGCAATAACTAGAGCGCTGAAGGGCGCGCTCTATACCAGCCTGGGGCAACGCCCCAGGTCTCAGGGCAATAACAAAACCAAGGGCTGAAGGCCCGTTCTATAACCAACTATTCCAGGCTCACGAGCAGCGTTATTTAGTTACTACATGCGTCGAGAATACGATTTCAGTAAGGGAATACGCGGTAAGCATGCAGTTCGAGGCGCAGGGAACGAATCTGGTGCTCCTGAAACCGAATGTATCGTGGGTTTCTCGCGATTCCACCGCTATCGATAACACATTGCTCGTGTTGGTCAAGACGCTCATGCAACCTAAGAAAGAGAAGTTGATCTAGACATGCCGTTGCGTGAAGTGCTCGCTACCCGCTATGCCGTACCGCTACGCGAGGGCGGAAGTCTGCCTGCGATTGTGGAGGCGGATGACGACGGTATGTATGTCGTCAAGTTCCGTGGTGCGGGGCAGGGCGTGAAGGCRCTGCTGGCGGAGATCGTTGCTGGAGAGATTGCACGAACGGTCGGCCTGCGTGTGCCGGAGCTGGTCTTTGTCGAGATCGATGCGGCCCTGGGGCGCAACTATCCCGATGAGGAGATCCGTGATCTGCTGAAGGCCTCCACTGGCCGCAACCTGGGCATGGACTACCTTCCTGGCTCGACGATGTTCGAGGTTGCCGCAGGCGATTGCGCGACGGCTGAGATTGCGTCAATGGCGGTGTGGCTCGATGCTTTTGTGATGAATGTCGACCGCACGCCGCGAAATCCGAACCTGCTGTGCTGGGGCGGCAATCTGTGGTTCATCGATCATGGAGCGGCGCTCTATGTGCAGCATGACTGGGCGTCGATGATGGAGAAGGCAGCGAGCCCCTTCAGCGCTATTCGCGATCATGTGTTGTTGTCGTGGGCGGCCGATATCAGGGCCGCTGGAAAGACAGCGCGTGCCCGGCTCAATCGCAGTGAGTTTGAGCGTATTCTCGCTCTGGCGCCGGATGCGTGGTTAGAGCCGGAAGAGGGTGCTGATACTTCTGAGGCCAAGCGTGCCGCGTATGTGGAGTTCCTGATGAGGCGGCTTGAGCATGCCGATCGCTTCGAAGAGGAGGCAACGCGTGCGCGCCTCGTTTGATTACGCCGTCATCCGCATTGTTCCCCGGGTAGAGCGCGAGGAGTTCATTAACGCCGGTGTGATCGTGCTTTGCCTGGAGAAGCGATATCTCGCGGCGAAGACGATGCTGGATGAAGAGCGCCTGAAGGCCTTGTGGCCGCAGGCCGATCTCGGCGCCATCCGGTTGCACCTGGAAGCAGTCGAGAAGATTGCCGCCGGTGACGAGTCTGCGGGTCCACTGGCGAAGATGGAACTGAAGGCTCGCTTCCATTGGCTTACTTCGCCGCGCAGTACCATTCTCCAGACCGGTCCGGTGCGGACGGGTGTATGTGAAGGCACGGAAGATCTGGTGGAGAGCCTGCTGCGGCAGCTCGTCATCGCTAATCCCTGAAAAATTCGTAGGCTCTCGTGAAGCCTCGCGATATGGTGGTTGCAGTCGACACATATCGGAGGAATCCCTTGAGACTGCACGTCCTCGTTCTGGCCGCGATGGTGGCGTCCTGCGCCGCGCAGGAGACGCCGAAGTACCCCGAGTATCCCAGTGAGACTCCGGCAACGCTGAAGCCGACCGAGACCGGCTTCGACTATGCCCGCCGCGAGGTGATGATTCCGATGCGCGACGGCGTGAAGCTGCATACGGTCATCCTGGTGCCGAAAACGGCGACCACAGCGAAGAAGGCTCCCATCCTGATGACGCGCACGCCGTACAGCGCCAATATCCTGACGGCGAACCGCGCCAGCGCGCATCTCGGTGCTGCTCTGTATGGGTATGACAACGCTGTCGATACGATTGTGGGCGGCGGATATATCCGAGTCGTGCAGGACATTCGCGGCAAGTACGGCTCCGAGGGCGACTATGTGATGAATCGCCCGGTACATGGTCCGCTGAATCCCACGCCGGTGGACGACTCGACCGATACTTACGACACGATTGACTGGCTGGTGAAGAACATCCCGGAGTGCAACGGACGTGTGGGCACTCTGGGCATCAGCTATGACGGCTTCGAGCCGCTGATGGCGGCCTATCATCCGCATCCGGCATTGAAGGTGACGGTGCCGATGAACCCGATGGTGGATGGGTGGATGGG
>NZ_JBFRCY010000359.1:0-8804 GCF_052113305.1 Terriglobus sp. YAF25 | reverse complement strand
CTTCAGGAGTGGTCTGTGCCTTCTTTGAAACCTTCTTGCCCGCGTCCATCCGCCATCCGTTTACCTGGCGCACGATTGGCGTATAGAGATACTCGTTCAGATAGCGAGACAGCGTCATATGCCAACGCGTCCAGAATTCGATCACACTCTGCGACTTGAAGGGAGAGTTGAAGTTAACCGGGAAATCCAGGCCGAACATCTTCGCCAGCCCAAGCGCCATATCCGAATAACCGGAGAAGTCGAAGTACAACTGCACCGCATAGCTCAGGATGCCCATCCACGTCGTCGTAAAGCCGGCCGCATGGACGTGACCGAACATGGCATCCGCCAGCGGAGCCACGCGATCCGCAATCAGCACCTTCTTCCCCAGTCCAAGCATGAACCAGGTCACGCCCAAGGCCAGGTTGTCGGACCGCAGCCCGCCAATACGGCCCTCTTCCAGCTGTGGCATCAACTCTCGCGGATGGATAATCGGTCCGGCAATCAGGTGCGGAAAGACGGTTACGAACACCGAGTACGGAAGCAGCCCTTGCTTCTTCGCAATATTCTGGCGAACGTCGATCAGGTACGCAATCTGCGTGAACGTAAAGAACGAGATGCCCAGTGGCAGAATCACATTCGCAAACCCGCGCGGCACCGCGCCATGGGCGTGCAGGAAGTTCAGCATCGGAAACAGATATTTGTAATAGACCAGCAGCGAAAGATTGACGACGATGCCGCTGATCAGCCATCGGCTGCGACTATTCTCGCTTCTGCCCTCTTCCACGCGTGTCGAGACCAGAAAGTTCATCAACATCGACCCGCACAGAAGCAGCAGGTAGATCGGGTTCCAGTAGCCGTAGAAGAACAACGAAGAGGCAGTCAGCCAGAAAAGAAGCGCGGGCCGTCCAAAACGCGATAGAAGCTGATACCCAATCAGCGCTATCGGCAGAAACATAAAGATGAAAATATTCGAAGAGAAGAGCAAGCTATCAGCGTTCTCCCTGCATCGCGCGAATCTGATTGCCTATCATCGCCGAAACCTTGGCCGCACCCTTGGCATTCATATGCATCCTTTGGCCGTGCTCATCCGCGTAGTCCGTCACCGGGTACTCCGGCAACGGCAGGTCGTCCACCAGTCCTGCCAGATGTGCTTGATAGAAGGGAATTCCTTGATCGCAGTTCATCACTGGCGTTGCATCGACTACTACTGTCGTGCCATTCCCGCTATACTTCGACCGCAGACCCGCAATCCACGTGGGATCCGGTTCATACAAACGCGTTGGCATACTGCAGCTCTGCAGGTCCGGTATATTGACCACCTTCAACTGCCCGAGGTCCCGCTCACGCACGTGCGCCTTTTCCTCTGAAATCGGCTTCGACTTCACGCGAGTCAACGCCATGCGCAATCCCTGCTCAGCCCATCCCAGCGTTGGTCCGGGATGCATCGCCAGCGTCCATGCCGTGCCCAGCGTATGCTCCTCGCGCACCCGATAGGTGATTGCCTCAAAGAAGCCCACATGCTCCCACGCGAACGGACGGCTGAGTCCCTCCGGAGCGTAGAGGAAGACAATATATTTCGGACGTGGATTCTGTGACAGAAACTTGTCCACCGGCTCCGTACCGCTCACCAGCGTTACCCCGCCAAACTCCGCGATGTTGCACGCCGTAAGACCGGACTTCTCCGCAATAACCTTCGGATCAGCCCCTACCATCGCCGTGGAGTCGCCGTACACCAGCACCTGGCAATCGCGTCCGTTGAGTTCTGCCCCATAGCCCAGGTTGGCCATGTAGGTATTGCCCGCGCGCAACGCAAACCATTTGCTTGGAATAATCACGAACGCGGCGGCAAACATCAGAAGAGGCGCAGCTACTATCGGCAGGAGGTAGAGCAACTTGGCCCGCCTATTTTCCAGTGCTTTCCGCGCGCCGTTCTCAACAGACGGTCTCAACCCGATGCCCCTGATTTTTGAATTTGCGGCTAGAGTTTAGTATGCCACACCCCCATTTTGGGCCAGCTTACTGCTGCATAAATATAGCTAGCAGGACCGGCGCATACATAGATCTGAGCAGGAGAGGCTGACATCTCCGCTCTTCATATAAGGGAGCTATAGACTGCAGATTCAGAGGATTGAACAAGTGCGCAAATTCCTTCACGGTCTATGCCCGCGCGCTCTTCCATGGATTGGTCCGACTCCGGGTAGCGCACGTCAGTGTCTACGTCTCATGCGCGTAGGAGTGAGTTTATTGAAATTCTCTGGAAGTGTATTTGGCGTCCCCGACGGGATTCGAACCCGTGTTATCGCCGTGAAAGGGCGGTGTCCTAGGCCGGGCTAGACGACGGGGACGCTTAAGGCTGAAGTGCCTTGGCGCAGCATTGCAGGCCTCTATTACGCTATCAATACTGGAAGCTCATGTCAAAAATACAGCCGCACGGATACAAGTACCTTGATGCCCTGATCACCGCATTTGTCGTTATTCTGCTGGTCAGCAACCTGGTGGCACAGAAGATCTGCCGTATCGGACCACTGGAGGTCAGCGGTGCGGTGATCCTGTTCCCCATCACCTACATCTTCGGAGACGTTTTTACCGAGGTCTACGGCTACGGAGCATCGCGCCGGGCGATCTGGCTCGGTTTCTTCGGGACAGCTCTGCTGTATGTGATGGCCACCATTACGATCTCATTGCCTGCAGCCAGCGGATGGCATAACCAGGCGGCCTTTGAGACCGTCTTCGGCTTTATCCCTCGCATCCTGTTTGCCAGCATTATTGCGTATTTTCTGGGAGAGTTCGCCAATAGCTACACCCTGGCGCGGCTGAAGCTGGTCACCAACGGCAAGATGCTGTGGACGCGCACGGTGGGTTCCACCATCGTCGGCCAGGCCGTTGATACTGCCGTCGTAATCACGCTCACCTTCGGTTTCACGCTTCCGTGGGCCGATATCGGACGTCTGATCGTGACCGGCTATCTGTTGAAGGTGGTCTATGAGGTGCTCGCTACGCCGGTAACCTACGCCGTGGTTGGCTGGTTGAAGCGGTCAGAGGGCGCGGATGCCTTTGATCGGCATACCAGCTTCAATCCCTTTCACTTCGCCGAATAGAGATTGATGAACCTCTAGAGCTTGGTAACTAATGCCCCGTACTGATCGAGGATGTAGGAATCGGTCATGCCGGCGATGTAGTCGGCAACGGTGCGGGGCACACCCTCGGTCTCCAGGTCGCCGTAGTAGTTGCTGGGAAGCTGGCTGGGGTTCTTCACCCAGTAGTTAAAGAGCGACTTGATGACGATAACGCCATGCTTGCGCTCCACATCCAGTGGGCCGCAGGTATAGAGAGCTTCGTAGAGATAGCGCTTTTCTTCCAGCCGCATGGCCTCGATCTCCGGCGAAAAGATCGCGATGCGATAGGGGTATTCGCGAATCTGCTCCAGCGTCTCAATTCCCAGCTCTTCGAGCTGGCGCGTGACGTTGTTGATGACGTCGTCGGTCAGACGATGTTGCATCCACTGCAGCGCCTCGTGGAAGAGATACTTCTGTTCCACGCCCGGATGTTGGCGGTGTACGAACTCATAGAACCCGCGGAAGATGGTGAGGTTTTCGCAGAGGTCGTTGACTTCCAGAATCTTTGATTCGACGCCATCGTCAAGGTCGGCGGTCAGATAGGCAACCTCGTCAACCAGAWCGATAATMTGCGCTTCGAGCGGTGGTCGCCGGCCGAGGAAGTATTCTGCAAGCTTCGGATATTTATCGGCCGGGTAGTCACGCGAGTGTTTGATGATACCTTCCCGGACACCGAGAGTGAGGTTCAGGCCGCGATGCGCGGCGTAGCGCTGCTCGAAGCGTTCGACCGTGCGCAGAGCCTGCAGATTGTGATCGAACCGCAGACCGAATGGCYGCAGGCACTCGTCAATGGCGCGCTCGCCGGTATGACCATACGGTGGATGCCCGATGTCGTGAACCAGGGCGAGAGTCTCGGCGAGTTCGACGTTCAGGCCAAGAGCAGAGGCGACCTCGCGTGCGATCTGGGCGACCTCAATCGAGTGGGTCAGGCGTGAGCGAAAGTGGTCTGAGGTACGGGTGGAGAAGACCTGCGTCTTGCCGGCCAGTCGGCGAAAGGCGCGTGACCCCAYGACGCGATCGCGATCGCGTTCAAACGGCGAGCGCGACATCCGCTCCGGATAGGGCCATTTGCGCTGGATCAGCGGATCGTCCGCATCGCCGCGTACTGCATAGGGTTTGCGCAAGGTCGACATGCGATCGATACGAAAAGAAGCTCCTAAGAGCAGGCTATCAGCCGGCGGGTTAAGGAAAAAGCAGAAGGCCAGCCCGGGGCTGGCCTTCTGCTTGGCAACGAAACTGCCTGGTTACTTGTCCTGCAGGGCTGAGGTACGCGAAGGCGTAGCGCGCGCGAGCTTGACGCGGGCGCTGTCGAGCTTCGGCAAGCGTGTACTGTCCGCTCTTGAAGTAAGCCCAGCCGAGAGAATCGAGATAGGCTCCGTTCTGCGGATCGAGCTCTACAGCCTTGCGGACCATGTCGACGGCTTCGTTCAGCTTCTGCCCGCGATCGGCCAGCATATAACCCAGATAGTTGAGGGTGGCGGCATTGTTGGGGTCGATCGTAAGGACCTTGCGGAACTCAATCTCGGCCTGATCAAAGAGCTTCTGCCGCTCTGCCAGCGTGCCGCGCGAGAAGTAGAGGTAGATCTTATCTTCGTTACGCGAGGTGATGCCTTCCACCTGAGAAAGCTGCTCGTCTGCATCCTTCCAGCGCTTCAGCCGGATGTACATCTGCGCAAGCTGCATGCGGGTATCGCGATCGTCGTCCCCGCCAAGCTGGCCCTTGGCAATCGTAATCGCTTCGTCAACCTTGCCGGTATCGGCGAGCGTTCCGGCATACACCATCTGGACCGATTTGTCCTTGGGCAGAGCCTTGGCCGCCTCAGCCGCAGCGGCAGTCATCTTCGCCCACTCATGGTTGTCGCGATAGGCATCAACCTCACCCATATAGCCACGGGAGACGTTATCGCCGCCGAGGGCGATAATCTGCTTATAGGCGTCGACGGCCTGGACGGTCTTACCTTGTTCCTTGAGCACAATGCCAAGGCGATCGAGGAAGAGTCCGCGATTGTTCTTTTCGCCGTCGGTGTAGTTGCCATCAGCGTGGGCAGTGTCGCCGAGCAGCTTGGTCAGCGTCGCGACCGCATCATCGAAGCGGCCGAGTGAATCGTAGAGCAAAGCTTCGTTGTAGCTGAGCTCAAGTGAGTCCGTGACCAGGGTCTTGGCCTTCTTGAGCGTGGTGAGCGCCTCGTCGTAGTGCCCCTGCCGGCGCTGGATCTCGGAGATGCGGATATACGACTGCGCATCCTGTGGTTCCGCGGTGACGATGTCCCGGTACTGCTTCAGAGCCGCATCGAACTGGCCGTCCAGCAGCAAAGCACTGGCAAGACCGCGCTGCGCGTCAAGGTTGTCGTTGTCGATATCAAGAGAGCGCTGATAGGCGGCGGCAGCCTCTTTGGGCTTCTTCAACTGGTCATAGGTCAGACCCAGTGAATACTCCATCCGCGCGGTACGATCCGTGACGGGCAGCGCGTTGATGAGCTGCGCAATACGGTCGTACTGGTTCTGTTCCCCATAGAGGCGAACCATCGCGAGGATAACCTCTTCCGAGGTTCCGTCAAGCTTCTGCGCCGTCTTCAGCTCTGCTTCAGCCTTATCGTTCTCGTGGTTCAGGGCATAGAGCTGACCCAGCAGAAGATGATCTTCCACGCTGTCCGGCTTCAGGCGGACGATGGCCTTGTACTCGGCAAGGGCCAACTGCAGCATCTGTTGCGACTGATTGTTTGGGGTTCCATCGCCAAGCGAGCGGAGATAGATCTTGCCCAGAATGTTGTGGGCGTCCACATCATCGGGATTCTTCTTGACCTGTTCCTGCGCGACCGAAACAGCTTCGCGGACGCGGCCAAGCTTCAGATAAAGATCGGCAAGACCATTCTGCAACTGTGCAGAGTCAGAGTCTGCATTCAACGCCAGCTTGTACTCTTCGATCGCCTGCGTGGCGTAATCGGTGCGGCCCTGGTTGATGGCCAGCTCTTCATACATGTGGGCRAGGCTGTAGTGGTAGTAAGCCGCGGAACGATCAGGACCCTTGGGCGGCTCAGGCGCGTTCTTCTGTTGTGCAGCAGCGGGCAGGGTGGCCAGCAGCGCAGCCGCCGTGAGAAAGACTGGACGAGCCGAAAAGATACGCCGGAAGAATGTCATCAGGTCCTAGGGGCGGCTGGTAGCCGCGTCACTTGGGGTTAGACGATTGTACCCACAGGTGGGATGCCGACAAGCGTCAGCATCCCTATTAGACTAGAGCATTTTCCCTGTTGCTGGATATCCCGAAAGGGGCGTGCAGCGGCGTTTTCATTGCGGAAAACGCCCATGGATGCAGCAACTCTACATCGCACCTGCAGGGAAGATGCTCTATCCGTGACGGAAGTGACGAATTCCAGTGAATACCATCGCCAGGTTGAGCCGGTTGGCGGCAGCAATGACGTCAGTATCCTTGACCGAGCCGCCGGGCTGAATGACTGCTGTCGCTCCTGCCGCTGCTACGGTTTCCAGACCGTCGGGGAAGGGGAAGAAGGCGTCAGAGGCGGCAACGGTACCGGCCAGTGGCAGAACCGCCTTCAGGGCTCCGAACTTGGCAGCGTCCACACGCGACATCTGCCCGGCGCCGATACCGACGGTCTGACCGAAGACCTCATGGCCATGGGCCTCGGCACGAGCGTAGACAATCGCGTTTGATTTCACATGCTTACAGACACGCCAGGCGAAGAGCAGGGCTGTCAGCTCCTCCGGCGTGGGCTCGCGGTGGGTGACGATCTTCAGGTCGCCGGCTTCAATACGCTTGCGGTCGGCATCCTGCAGCAGCAGGCCGCCGGAGATCTGCTTGATGACCTGCAGCGCCGGGTGAGCCTTCACCTCAACGAGCCGCAGATTCTTCTTCGCGGCAAAGATGGTCTGAGCCTCAGGAGTGAAGCCGGGCGCAGCGATAGCCTCGACGAATAGCTTGGCCATTTCAGCGGCCGCAGCTTCGTCGACCACCCGGTTGACGCCAATCACACCGCCAAAGGCAGAGATGGGATCGGCTGCCAGGGCGCGGACGTAGGCGTCGGCGACCGAAGTGCCGGTGGCGGCGCCGCAAGGGTTGGTGTGCTTGATGATGGCGACCGCAGGCTCAGCAAATTCGCTGGCGAGCTCCCAGCAGGCATCCAGATCTACCAGGTTATTGAACGACAACTCTTTACCCTGCAATTGTTTCCCGGCGGCGATGCCTTTGCCGGAAGGATCAAGGTAAAGCGCTGCCGACTGGTGCGGATTCTCACCGTAGCGGAGGGTTTGCGCCAGCTTGAAGCCGAGCTCAAGGTGCTGGGGGTACTCTCCGGCTTTAGCCTCCGGCTGCGTCAGAACCGTTTCCGGCCCGGCGTAGGGAAGTTTCGCCAGGGTAGCGGCGATGGCGGAGTCGTAGGCGGCGGTGGTGGCAAAGGCAGTCTGGGCAAGGCGCCAGCGGGTCTCGCCGGAGAGCTTGCCGTTGTTGGCCTGAAGCTCTGAGGAGATCGCGGTGTAGTCGGTCACGCGAGTGACGATGGCGACGTCCTCGAAGTTCTTGGCGGCAGAGCGCACCATGGAAKGACCACCAATATCAATGTTTTCAATTAGTTCGCCGAAGGTTACGCCGGGCTTGGCAGCCGTGGCCTCAAAGGCATAGAGGTTCACCACGACCATGTCGATGTCCTCGATGCCGTGCTCGCGGACAGCAGCGACATGCTCTGGAACGCTACGGCGATGCAGGATACCGCCATGGACCTTGGGGTGCAGCGTCTTGACCCGTCCATCCAGCATCTCGGGGAAGCCGGTGAGATCAGAGATATCGCGAACGGTCAGACCTGCGTCGCGCAGCGTCTTCGCGGTGCCGCCGGTCGAAACGAGTTCGACGCCCTGCGCGGCCAGGGCGCGGGCAAAGTCGGTGAGTCCGGATTTATCGGTGACGGAGAGGAGGGCGCGGCGCACAGGCTTCAGATCAGTCATTCCGCCTTCTATTTTAGGGGAGTAGGGGGACTAAAGCATTTTCGCTGTAGGTGTGTAGTGCAGGCATGTACATCTATGGGCGTTTTCCGCAATGAAAACGCCGCTGCATGTTTCTTTCGGGAGACCCAGTAACAGGAAAAATGCTACGGGATGGGCAGGTGTCCCGCAAAGGTGAAGCGGGTCCTTCGCTGTGCTCAGGATGACAGACCGCAAAATATATCGGTTGTCATCCTGAGCGAACGCGAAGGACCCGCTGTTGTTTGAGGGCTTACGGCAGCTCGCGGACCCAGATATTGCGGAAGCTGAGCGGCTCGCTCTTGTCGCCGTGGGCCTGCAGCTTGATCGGCGCGCGATCGTAAGCCTTATAGACTGGCGGGCCGATGTACAGGGTCTCCCCCTTGAGCTGGAAGTGGTTCTCCACCAACACACCGTTGAAGAGCACGGTGGCGTAGGCCGGGGTCTTCAACGATCCATCTGCGTTGAAAGTCGGTGCGGTCCAGATAACGTCATAGCTCTGCCACTCGCCAGGCTTCAGGCCTGGATTGGCAAGCGGGATCGCCTGCTTGTAGAGGCTGCCGGCCATGCCGTTGACGTAGGTCTTGTTCTGGAAGGAGTCCAGCACCTGCAACTCGTAGCCGGCATCGCCGACGCCAGTGGAAGCAAGGAAGACACCGCTGTTACCGCGGCCCTGGCCTTCACCCGCGATGGTGGCAGGAACACGCCACTCGACGTGGAGCTGGTAGTTGCGGAAGG